>JBJOQB010000072.1:0-2784 GCA_046050125.1 Pseudomonadota bacterium | reverse complement strand
AATAAGAATATTTGTAACAACAAATATTTTTACGAGGCAATCTCTGTGAAGCGAGAACCCACCAAAGATACGAAAGTATCAGTAGGAAACCCCGTCCTTTAGGGCGGGGAGGATGTCATAGAAATAGTACAGGCATAGTAAGCACGCTCATGCACGCTGATGAAGAATTAAAAAGAATATACCAGAATTATGAATTTTACCGTATGAAAAACATGGGTGTAAAAGATTATTTTTTGCAGTATAGAGATTGGAACTCATCAAACAGCAAAATGTACGAACGCATGATGCAAATGCTAGGCACACAAGCAAGCTCATTAGAGAATGAACAAGACATCATCAAAGAGCTAATTAATGCAAATAAAGGCGATATAGGGCAAAAGCAAGCTATGCAGATAGGCAATGAATTAACAGGTATGATGATTCAACAGATGCAGGAGCTTAGAAAGTTAATTATGGGGCAGAATGAGTTAGCAACAAAAGTGCAGGCTCAAGCAGAGGCTGAAAAAGCAATGGAAATTACAAAGCAGCAACAGCTTAATCAAAATTTCAAATTCATCATAGGTAATGAAAAGGCATATTAAATATGAATATAAAAGACAAAAAAATATTATTGTTATCAGTGTTTAGTAGTGCGATAGTTTCAAGCTTAGTAACATATTATGCTACCAAAACTAATTATCAAGAGCAATATTACTCACAGATGTTAGAAGAAAAATCACAGGAGAAAATTCAACAAGATAAATTAAATCAAAATTTCAAATTTACGATTGGTAATGAAAAGGCATATTAAAAATGAATAATTTAAATTATCAAAATAAAAAAATGATTATAGCTATAGTTAGTACAGCTATGATTTCAAGCTTAGTAACATATTATGCTACTAAAACTAATTATCAAGAGCAATATTACTCGCAAATGCTAGAAGAAAAAGTACAGGAAAAAATTCAACAAGATAAATTAGGTACTTATAAAAAATTAAATTATGGAAATGAAAAGGCATATTAAATATGAATATAAAAGACAAAAAATATTATTAAGTTATGGAATTAAAAATGTCAAAATACATAAACCCGTTTACCGATTATGGCTTCAAAAAGCTATTTGGCGAAGATAATACAAGAATTTACCTAATAGATTTTTTAAATAGTGTTTTAGAAGGGCATATACCGCAGATTATAGAAATACAGCATAGACGCACCGAAATGCTTGGCAGACATGATACAGATAGAAATTCAGTGTTTGACCTTTATTGTACTACCCAAAACGGCGAACGCATTATTATTGAGCTGCAGAAGGTAGAGCAGAAATATTTTAAAGACCGCAGTTTATATTATTCAACCTTTGCCGTACAAGAACAAAATCAAAAAGGCAAAATTGATAGTAAATCATGGGATTTTAAATTATACCCTGTATATTGTGTAGGTATTTTGAATTTTGATTTTAGTGATAAGAAAAAATATTTACATGTTGGCAGAATATTAGATATAGAAGATAACGATTTACTAATGCCAAATCTTAACTTTGCATTTATTGAAATGCCAAAGTTTGAAAAAGATATAAAAAGTTGTAAAACAAAGCAGGAAAAATGGTTATATACATTACAAAATTTATCTTATTTGCAGGAAATACCAAAAGAGCTGGAAGAAGAAATATTTTTAGAATTTTTTCATCTAGCCGAGATTAGTGCATTAAAAGGCGAAGAAAGAGGCATGTACGAAGATAGTTTGAAATATTATAGGGATATTCATATTATTGAAACTCAAAATTTAGAAAAAGGTTTAGAGCAAGGCGAAAGAAAAAAAGCCGTAGAAATTGCTAAATCTATGAAGAATGAAGGTTTAGACAATAATCTAATTATAAAATTAACAGGCTTAACCCAAGAAGAAATAGACAAACTCTAATCTAAAAACCATAAAATAAGAGAGAACTAAGATGTTGAGAAAATTGCTTGTAGCAATAGTGCTATTGCTACAAATAGGGCTTATTTTTGCCCAAAATTCGTCAAAACCGCCTGCTAGCCCGTTTTCATTTCAAAGTGGGCATCCCATATCACGTGAAAATGTACTACAAAATGCTACGCCTATAGTCGCTGCAAATTCAAATTATACAGAGGCTTTTCAAGCCCAAAATGCACCGCCAGCAAATGATGCAAAGCCCTTAGAACAATCAGAGGTTAATGATTTAGCAAAAAAAGTTACTGATACTTTTGAAGAAAAAATGGAGGCATATACTACTCGATTAATTCCATACACTTTAAAATTATTCTATACCTTACTTATTTTAAGTTTAATTCTAACAGTTGTGACACAAATGATTATAGGTAATCATTTTAAAGATATTATTATTTCTTTAGTATTAGTGTTTTTTACCGCTGGATTTTTTATATTAGTTATTGAAAATTGGATTTTTTGGAGTAACTGGATAGTAAATTATTTTAAAGATATAGGAGAAAATATATCTCAAGTAAAATTACAGCCTTCTGCAATTATAAAATATGCTATGAATTACATAACTAATCTTTATGATAATTTAACTTTTACAAAGGTAGGGCAAAGCCTAATGTACGTACTCTTAGCAGTACCTACATTCTTTCTAATAATTCAAATGGCTGCAGTATATATATTTGCATTATTAGAATTTATCATCATAGGTAAATTAAGCGTTATTTATCAAACTTGCCGTAAAACCTCGTCCTTCAGGGCGGGGATATAAGGCAACACGAAAAACACGAATAAAAAGCATGGTTTTTAGAGTATTTTGAGTGAAAAAACAAATTAGCTAGTC
>JBJOQB010000071.1:0-13579 GCA_046050125.1 Pseudomonadota bacterium | reverse complement strand
TTTGATTAATACTGGATTTTTATATATGAAGTTTTAACAGAAAAAGATTTTGATGATTATATTTCAAATTATAGAATTAAGTTTATTGATAATAACAAGAAAAATAGTAGAAAAGATGCAGATAAGAATAAAATAAAAGAAGAATGTAGTGAATTAAAAAAAGAATTGGAAAATAAAAATATATCATTTGTAAACTTTGAAGATTTTATAGAAATGAAAAAAGAAAAAATAACTTTCATAAAACCAAAATTCTAATATGCTATAATAAATCTATCTATATGTAGCAAATCTATAATCTATGAGAATATCTAACTTATACTCAACAAGAAATAGAATCTCTCTAATTAGTTAATAATATGAATAATTTACATAACAAAAAAATACTACTAGCAGTTAGTGGTGGTATAGCATGCTATAAAAGTATTTACCTAGCCCGTTTACTCATCAAGCAAGGAGCTAATGTACAAATTATAATGACTCCAAATGCTACAAAATTTGTTACGCCTTTAACATTCCAAGCAATTACATCTAACCATGTATGGGTTGAAGAATGGGATAACACAGCACCAAATAACATGGCACATATAAATTTAACTCGAAATATTGATTTAATTGTACTAGCACCTGCCACAGCTAACACTTTAGCTAAAATTAATGCAGGTATTGCTGACAATTTGCTATGTAGTTTGATATTAGCTCGTATAAAAACAGTTCCTGTTTTAGTTGCACCTGCTATGAATGTAGAAATGTGGACATCGCCCGCCACTGTACGCAATATCGCTCAATTAAAACAAGATGGTTATATAATTATTGAACCAAACAGCGGAGAACAAGCCTGTGGGGAAGTTGGTTTAGGCAGGCTTGCAGAACCAGAACAAATTGTAGATGAAGTTTCATATCATTTATCAGCCAAGCCCCTAAAAAATAAAAATGTAGTTATCACAGCAGGGGCAACTCAAGAGTACATTGACCCTGTAAGGTATATCAGTAATGCCTCATCGGGTAAAATGGGGTTAGCTTTAGCAAGGCAAGCTTACTACATGGGGGCAAATGTTACTTTAATCCTTGGAAATTTTGATAAAAGCCAAGAAAATTTAAATTTTATACATAAAATTAATTGTATAAAAGTAACTAGTGCAAATCAAATGTACGATGCAGTAATGCATATATATAATCATGAAAATTATAAACAGCAAGTTACCCACAGTAAAAATAATATATTTATTGGTGTTGCAGCTGTAGCAGATTGGACGCCAGAAATCATAAGCGAGCATAAGCAAAAAAAACAGCATAATACTAATTCAAATAGCATAAATTTAATTAAAACCCAAGATATTTTAGCAAGCGTTGCAAGTTTAGAGTATCGACCATTTTGTATTGGTTTTGCAGCAGAAACTCAAAATTTAATTGAATATGCTCAAAATAAACTAAAAAACAAAAATTTGGATATGATAGTAGCAAATTTAATTAGTGATGGGTTTGCTAAAGATACAAATAAAGTTTATATAATTAGCAAAAATGTTAATTCATATAAGCAAATTCAAGAACTTGAAGAATTAGAAGAAATGGATAAAAATAAGCTAGCATTCAAGATTTTATCAAAAATATAGCTTATTTAAATTAAAGTAATCAATTAGTTATATACGTTTTTTGATTTCTTCTTATAAATCTTCTTAGCATATTTTTTAATTATGTTACTTAAAGGCTTACTGTGGTAAAAATCTATGCATTTCATTAATATTAATTTTTCAGATGTAATACTTTGATATTCAGCATCTAAAAACTGTTTACCAAGATTCGCTACTTCATTGTATGCTTCTATGGGAAGGCTTCCTAGCTCCAAGTAGCCACTTGCCACAGCAGTTGAATCTCTCACTACTTCATGTGCATCGTAACCATTTGATATACATGAACTTAAAGCATAGTTTTTTAAATATTCACTACCACTGTATTTCATCGGTTTAATATTCAGTAAAATTGGTTCTTGCTTTAGTTCTGATGTAGATTTTATATTAGCAATAGAAGGCGATGTATTATTACTATTAATGTTACTAACATTAAGATTAGTATTAGTATTAGTATTAGTATTTACATCATTTGCCCAACAGCTATTAGCTAAGCTTAATAACAAAATATTTATATATAGTATTATTTTAATAGCCATATTGATGCCTCCGTTGCTTTTTCAAAATAACAATGGTCAGAGCAATCTTTGCCATTCCACAAGCTTGCATGTCCTGTTGCATCAGCCCAATCAACATCAAATATAATTATGCCTTGTAAGTTTGCAAAATCTTCTGCTTTAGGTTTTTGAATTGTTTTGTCTGGCTTACCTAATGATATATTCAAGTATTTGATTAAGTCTCTTACTCTGTATAAGTACCAATTTTTATCTGCTCCTGATACTGTAGCCCATGAATTACTTCGGATAATTTTATGCGTAACTCATTCTAATTGCACAGCCATTTGTAAATCCAATTGATGGAGTTTTCATACCCATGCGGATATTTAAATCTACTTTACCCCCAATAACATTCCCAAGATTGGCTAGTGAACCATCTCCATATACTTTTTGAAAGTTCTCAATCATTTTTGCAAAAAGTGGTCTATTATTACTCATGTTTGTCTCCTTTTTTTGCATTGTACAAAATTTAAATATAATTATCTACAGATTGATTTAACTAAAATTACCAAATAAAAAAGGCTCTATAAAAGAGCCTTTAATGAAACAACTAACTATGCAACAAAATTATTGTTGGTCTTGCTGTTGAGCTTGTTGGTCTTGTTCAGCTACGTATTGTTGCTGTTGATGCTCAACTTGCTCTTGCATATATGTTTGTAATGATAATGGTTGCTCAATATCTTTCATTGATAAGCGAATTCTGTTCTTATCTTCGTCTTTTTGCACAACTTTAACATTTACTTTTTGACCTTCGCCTAAGTAAATTCTAATGTTACGAATTCTTTCTTTAGATATTTCAGAAATATGTAATAAACCAGTTTTACCAGTTCCTTCAACTAATTCAATTACAGCACCGAAATCTAAAATTTGCATTACTGTACCTGTGTAGATTTTACCAGTTTCAATTTCAATACTTAAAGATAAAATACGCTTTTTAGCTTCTTCTAAACCTTTAGCATCAGTTGATGAAATTGTTACTTCTCCATCTTCTGTAATATCAATTTTGGTATTAGTTTCTTTAGTTAAAGCTTGGATATTGCTTCCACCTTTACCAATTAAATCTCTAATTTTATCTGGGTGAACACTAATTTTAACCATACGTGGAGCATGTTCTGATAATTCAGTTCTGTAACCAGATAAAGCTTCTTGCATGATACCTAAAATGTGCATACGTCCTTCTTTAGCTTGAGCTAAAGCAACTTGCATAATTTCTTTAGTAATGCCTTGTACTTTAATGTCCATTTGTAAGGCAGTAATACCATCAGATGTACCTGCAACTTTGAAATCCATATCACCTAAATGGTCTTCGTCGCCTAAAATATCAGTCAGTACAGCAAATTTATTACCATCTAAAATTAATCCCATTGCAACACCTGCAACATGCTGTTTTAATGGAACGCCAGCATCTAGTAATGATAAGCAACCACCACACACAGATGCCATAGAAGATGAGCCATTTGACTCCGTGATTTCAGAAACTACACGCATAGTGTAAGGGAAATCTTCAGGAGTAGGTAATACCATTTCTAAAGCACGTAATGCTAAACGACCATGTCCAATTTCTCTACGTTTTGGAGCTCCAACTCTGCCTAATTCGCCTGTTGCAAATGGAGGCATGTTGTAATGTAACATGAATCTTTCTCTGCTATCGCCATAGATAGAGTCGCTGATTTGTTCATCATTTCTTGTGCCAAGAGTTGTTACAACTAATGCTTGTGTTTCGCCACGTGTAAATAATGCACTACCATGTGTACGAGGTAATACTTGACTACGTATGCTAATTGGTCGTACTGTTCTTGTATCTCTGCCATCAATACGTGGCTCGCCACTTAGTATTTTTTGTCTTACAATATTTGCTTCTAAATCAAACATTACTTGATTGATATCATTGCTATCAATTCCTGCAAATTCTGCATTTTCTTGTTGGTTTTGTTCAGCAAAGTATTGAGATACTTTTTCATAAACTGCCTTAACAGATTGAGTACGCTCTTGCTTTTGTGTAATTGCATAAGCTTGTTCTAAATCTTGTTTTGCTATAGATGAAATTTTTTCGATTAATGTTGTGTTTTTTGGAGCTGGAGACCATTGCCATTCTGGTTTACCTGCTTGAGCTGTAAATTCTTCAATTGCTTGAATAGCAATTTGCATTTGCTCATGACCAAAATTGATACCACCTAACATTACTTCTTCACTTAAGTGATTTGCTTGAGCTTCAACCATTAACACAGCATTTTTATTACCTGCTACTACTAAATCTAATTCGCTTTGTTTTTGTTGAGATTTATTTGGGTTGAGTACATATTGACCATCAATATAACCTACTCTTGATGCTCCCATAGGACCACAGAATGGAACACCAGAAATTGCTAAAGCAGCTGATGCACCTATCATTGCAGGAATGTCAGTATTGATATCTGTGTTTACTGATAGTACATGTATAACAATTTGCACTTCATTGTAGAAACCTTCAGGGAATAAAGGTCTAATTGGTCTGTCAATTAACCTAGCTACTAAAATTTCTGCATCACTTGGTTTTGTTTCTCTTTTGATATAACCACCAGGTATTTTACCAGCAGCATATGCTTTCTCTAAGTAATCCACTGTTAAAGGGAAAAAATCTTGTCCTTCTTTAACTTTTTTTGCTGCTACAACTGTAGCTAATAATACTGTACCTTCCATAGATACAAGAACAGCACCATCAGCTTGTCTAGCAATTTCACCTGTTTCTAATGTGATTGTGTGTTGACCTAATGTAAAAGTCTTTTCTTGCTTATTAAAGTGTTGCATTTTATATTTATCCTGTTTTGTTGTTGCAATTCGACTTTGTAGCTAATAACAATTATTTACCATAACAATAGTGTTTATATTTACTAGAAGTAATTTATGCACTTTTTATACTATGACAAATAATTTTAATTTAACTATACATAACTTTATATCTTTAACTAATAATAAAGAATTTAGACATAAATGCCATTCTATTTAATATTAAAATATCAAATATATCTTACCTAATATCAAATAGAATGACACTATTTATAATTAGTAGTTGCTTTAAAGTTACAGCCTAAAAAAAAAGCATGCTTACAATTTTACTTGGAAAGCATGCATATTTTAATATTAAAATTAATTTAATATTACTTACGTAAACCTAAAGCTTCAATAATAGCTTTGTAACGGTTAATGTCTTGGCTTTTTAGGTAATCTAATAACTTACGTCTTTTGCTTACCATTTTTAATAAACCACGACGACCATGGTGGTCTTTTTTATGCTCTTTGAAATGCCCTGTTAAGTAGCTAATTCTTGCACTTAATAATGCAACTTGAACTTCAGAACTACCTGTGTCGCTAGCATCACGACCAAACTTTTCAATAATTTCTTGTTTATTGATATTATTCATTTTATATCCTTACTTGCGGTTGTATGAGCTTTAGTTAAACTGATTGCCCAATGCTTTAAGATAATTTGATAACTTATTATTAAATATCTTAAAACAACCGTGTTAAAAACAATTAATTTAATAGCGATTTACTTTATTTTAAATCATTATACTAAATTAACCCTCAATGACGGCTCATGTCAAAACGTATTGTAACATACTTATAGATAATTTCACAAATATAATATTTGAAATCAATAAATAAATGGGATTATTTACTCTTTAATCAAACTATCTATTCTATGCTTAGCAGCTGTCAAACACATAAAACTACTAATTCCATTAGTTTCAATCATCAAACCATCTTTACTTTATTTTGATTTAGATACACTAGTAAATCTCACATCTGAACATTCATGTGGTTGTTTAAGATTACAGAAAGAACTTTCCTCTATCGTATCTTCCCTAGATATACTGTAGCCTCTATAGTTATTTCCAGTTTGATTTATTTTTGATACATCTTGATTTGTATTATTGCCAGCTTGTAAAACTAGAGCTATTGTACGTGAATCTAATCTCATATATTAATCCTTTATTTAATAGCTCTATACCCAATGTCTGTACGGAATTGCATGCCATCAAAAGATATTTCAGTAATAGCATCATAAGCTTGTTTTTTGGCTTGTTTTACGCTGTCGCCTAAACCAACTACACATAAAACCCTACCGCCAGATGTTACTATATCTTTAGTTTCGCTATCTTGCTTTGTGCCAGCATGAAATACTATAGCTTGATTTGTATTGGTATTTTCAACTACTGATTTTGCACCTGTAATTTTATCGCCTGTTCTTGGTGTATTTGGATAATTATGCGATGCTAAAACTACACCTAAAGCACATCTTCTATCCCAGTCTATAGTTACTTCATGTAATCTATGCTCAAAAGATAATTTGAAAATTTCTACTAAATTACTTTTCATTCTTGCCATAATTGGTTGAGTTTCAGGGTCGCCCATTCTGCAGTTAAATTCTAAAGTTTTAGGATTACCTTCATTATCTATCATTACTCCAGCATATAAAAATCCTGTGTATGGTATGCCGTCTTTTTCCATGCCTTTTACTGTTGGCTCAATTATTTCACGCATAATTCTTGCATGAGTTTGTGGGGTTACTACAGGTGCAGGAGAGTAAGCTCCCATTCCACCAGTATTGGGTCCCATATCACTATCTTTTAGGCGTTTGTGGTCTTGGCTAGTAGCTAATGGAAGGATATTTTTACCATCTACCATTACAATAAAGCTTGCTTCTTCGCCTTCTAAAAATTCTTCAATAACAATTTGTTTGCCTTCAATTGCATCATCGCCTAGCATTAAATCCACTGCGTCTAATGCTTCAGTAATTGTCATTGCTACTACTACGCCTTTACCTGCAGCTAATCCATCATCTTTTACTACGATTGGAGCACCTTTTTCAAGGATATAATCTTTAGCTAATTGTCGGTTATTAAATACTGCATAGTAAGCTGTCGGAATGTTATGCTTTTGCATAAAGTTTTTTGCAAATGCTTTTGATGATTCTAATTGAGCAGCTTTTTTAGTTGGGCCAAAAATTAGTAAGTTTTTGCTTCTAAATTCATCAACAATACCTGCCGCTAGTGGCGCTTCAGGACCTACTACAGTAAATGCAACTTGTTCATCAATTGCAAATTTTGCTAATTCTTTTATGTCTGTGATATTGATATTTTCTAGGCGTTTGTCGATAGCCGTGCCACCATTACCTGATGCTATGTAAATTTTTTGGATATTATCAGCTTGAGCCAGTTTCCATGCAATTGCATGTTCTCTACCACCATTACCAACTACTAATATTTTCATATATTACCTATATTTATTTTTTGAATTCAATTTATTTAATGATATTTACTTAAGTGTAGATATTACATTTAGCTGTAATTATTCATCTTGCAAGATAGCATTATGATAAACCTCTTGTACGTCATCTAGGTTTTCTAGTGCATCTAATATTTTTTGCATTTTTATGCTATCTTCAGCATTTAGCTCTACGCTATTTTGTGCATGCATGCCTACTTCTGAAAACTCTGATTTATAGCCTGCCTGTTCGAGTTTATCCTTTATATTTACAAATTCATAAGGACTACATATTATTTCTATAGTATCATCATTTGTAATTACATCATCAGCACCATGCTCTAAGGCTAGTTCAAGTAACTCATCTGCATTAACATCTGGATTAAATAGTATACTTCCACTATGTGTAAACATGAATGCAACTGAGCCTTCATTGCCCATGTTGCCACCATGTTTGCTAAAAGCATGCCTTACTTCGGCTACTGTTCTGGTACGATTATCTGTTAAACAGTCTACAATAATTGCAGCACCACTTATTCCATAGCCTTCGTAGCGAACCTCTTCATAATTTACATTATCTGTATCGCCTATGCCTCTTTGAATTGCTCTATTGATATTATCTTTAGGCATATTTGCATCAGTTGCTTTATCGATTGCTAAGCGTAATCTAGGGTTTGTTGCTGTATCTCCACCTGCTAGTTTAGCAGCTACGGTAATTTCTTTAATTAATCGTGTCCATATTTTGCCACGTTTTGCATCTGTAGCAGCTTTTTTATGTTTAATATTTGCCCATTTTGAATGTCCAGCCATATTATTTTCCCTATATTTTACTGATTTATCAAAGCCTATATTATAACATATTGCTAAAAATTGAGGTAAAAATTATGAGGTATTTAATATATGAAATTTGAAGATTAGTTGTTATTTTAATAACTTAATATTTATGATGACAGCAAAATTAATAAAGCTATTAACTTTGCTTGTATTAGATTAATATTAATACCTAGTTAAAGATATTAGATTTACTGATGATTATTTTCTACTTGTGCGTAATGCAATACTTTTTCTGGCATAGCTGATGAATGATGTGATGTGATTAGCCAATCCTTGCCATTCCAATGATAATTGTATGTGTATCTTGCTTTTACTGCCCTAACTTCTTGCCCATCGCCAAATGTAAATGTGTACAATCCTGTATCAATTGCATTATTGCAATATATTTTAATATGTCTTGAATCTATTTTACCTACAGGTTTTTTAGTAAGAAAATGCTTGAAGTAATCTTCTTTTTCTTCATGTGTAAGCCTTGGTTTGTTTGATACAGTAGCAAGCAATACAGAATCTTCCGCATAGTTTGCAACTACTTTTTTTGGCTCTAAAGTTTGTAGTGATGAATTCCATCTATCAAATAATGAAGCTATTTCAGCTTTAGTTGCATGTTTGCAGGCTTGATTATGATTAATATTACTATGTGATGAATTATTAGTATTATTTATATTTGATTGGTGTTGATTATGTCCATGATACACTTCTGCATTTGCAGATAATATATATAAACTAGATAATAATACAGTTGAAATTATAGATAACTTCATTAGTTTGTCTCCAAATTAACTTAAATTAAAAAAATATAATTACTTAATGCTATTTGTAAAGCATTTGAATAAAATGGCCAAGCATCTTTTATACGCTTAGCCATATATCTAAATATACATGGATATTTTTATTGAATTAGAATGATGTACCAACTTGAAATTGGAATTTTTGTAATTGGTCATTAGCATGTTTTTTGCCAAGAGGGAATCCTAAACCAATTTTTAGTGGTCCAATTGGTGAAATCCATGATAAACCAAAACCGTAAGAAAATCTTAAACCATTTTCTACAATGTTGCCATTTGCATCAAGTTTATCTTTAATACGAATTCTATCGCCTTCTCTGTATACCATACCTGAATCAATAAATGTATATAAACGTAAGGTTCTATCAATCCCCGTACCTGGTAATGGGAAAATCATTTCAATATTGTTTACAATTTTTGTAGAGCCACCTTCGGCTTGTCCTTTTACATCTCTAGGTCCTAAGCTTGAGCTGTCATATCCACGCACTGAACCAATACCGCCCGCATAAAAGTTTTTAAATACTGGATAGGGTTTATTTCCATATCCTTTACCATAACCTAAATCAGTATTAAATGCTAAAGTAAAGTTTCTACCAATTGGATAGTAATACTGGTGCTGATATGTAAGTTTATAGTATTCTAAATCTGCTGCTGGTGTACCAACTTCAATGTAAGCTTGTTGGTAACGTCCTTTGTTTGGAATTAAAGCACTATCTCGGCTATCTCTACCCCAACCAATTGTAACTGGCACATTATTTGATGATAAACCAAATCCTTTTACTGGTAATCCACTTGTAGCATCAATATATTTATAACCACCTGCTGCATTGCTAGGGTCATATCCAGCATATCTTTTATAGCTTTCAGGACTGTTTTCTGTTAATTTAAGTTTTGTATGGTCAAATCCTAAACCAAAATATACTGTATCGTATTCACTAAATGGTACGCCAAATTTTAATGATGAACCTGTTGTGATAATTTTAAAATCTTCATCGCCTGAAGAATAAAGTGGACGATTAGTTCTGTGATAAACATCTGTATATCTACTAATTCCATCTAAGGTAAAGTATGGGTCAATTTGTGTAATTGCAAGTGTACGAGCCGAACGAGCTGTATTGATATCAATCCCTAAACTAGTTCCTGTACCTAAAACGTTATCTTGTCTTAAGCTAGTTTGAAGTACTAATTTATCAGTTGAAGAGTAACCTGCACCAATGTTAAATTGCCCTGTTGGTTTTTCTTTTACATTAACATTAATATCTACTTTATCTGGAGCATTTGCAATTGGTGCTGTGTTCATTTCCACATCAGTAAAGTAACCTAAGCGGTTAATTCTAGCTTGAGATAATGAAATCTTTTCTTGGTCAAACCAAGAATTTTCCATTTGTCGCATTTCTCTTCTTACAACTTCATCACGAGTTTTATCATTACCTTGAATATTGATATTGCGTACATAAGTACGTTTGCCAGCATCAATATTTAATGTGATATTTACTTTAGGATTTTTAGCATCTGGTACAATTGTAGTTTGTGGTTGCACTGTTGCAAACGCATAACCATAATTTGCAAGTAAGCTTGTAATTGCTTGGCTAGTTTGAGTAAGTTTATCTATACTAAATAATTTGCCTGATTCAATTTTGATAAGTTTTTTAAGTTCTGTTTCTTTATTTAGTAATTCGCCAGATAATTTAACCTCGCCAATTTTATACTTTTGTCCTTCTTTTATGCTAATATTTATGTACATGTCTTTTTTATTTTCAGATAAAGATGCTTGTGCATTTTCAAATGAAAAATCTAAATATCCACGGTTTAAATAAAATTGTTTAATTCCTTCTAAATCCTCATTTAATTTATCTTTAGAAAATTTATTGCTTTGGGTATACCACGAAAACCAAGTTGTACTAGATAATCTCATTTCATCTAGTAATGTAGAATCGCTATAGCTCGTATTTCCTGTAAAGGTAATTTGTTTAATTGAGGCAGGTACTAATTCTTTTACTTCAAACACTACAGAAATGCGGTTGTCGCTCATTGGTGTTGCTACTGTTTTAACTTCAACACCGTAGTAGCCACGTGCTATATACTGTTGTTTTAAAGCTTGTTCTGCTTTCTCAATTAATGATGGGTCATAAAAACGCCCTTCGTTTAAGTTTACATTACGCAGTGATTTTTTTAAGTTATCTTTTGGCAACTGAGTTACACCTAAAAACTCTAATTGCATTATTACGGGTCTTTCCTCAACTGCAATGACTACAACATTACCTTCTTGCTTGATGCGAACATCTTTAAAAAATCCAGTATTAAATAATGATTTGATTGCTTGGTCTGTTGATTCTTCAGTTAAAGTATCACCTGGTTTAAACGGTAAATACCCAAATATTGTGCCTAATTCTACTCGTTTTAAACCTTCTACTTTTATATCATTGAAAGCTTGTGCATAAACTTGTGTACTAAGTAAAACTGATAAACTAATCGCTGATATTGCTGATATAATTTTTGGCATTTTTTTTGATATAGGCTTCTTACGCAATTTTATCCCCTTTGGGTATTAAATACATGTGGGTATAAGTTTACACTGGTTTTACTATTTTGTTAAGATATTTATATTCTACATAAAATAAAGCATATAAATGAATTGGTATAAAAAAGAGCAACAACTTAAACAATCTAAAATTATTAAATCTATTTTTATAGTAAATATACAGGCAGTACCAAATAGTAATGTTAATAGTATAATTGGTGTACATGGCGAAGCAATTAAGGTACGTATTCAAGCACCTGCAATTGAAGGTAAAGCAAATAAAGCATTGATTATCTTTTTAGCAAAACAGTTGAATATTAAACAAAATAGTATTGAAATAATTAGCGGAGAAACCAACAAATATAAAAGAGTAAAAGTTATATTTGATGGCTTTGATTGTAGCGAAGAGGATTTTGTAGCTAGGTTTGGATTGCTTTTTTAATTTATTTACATTTCCCTAGCTAGATATATACATATTATATAGATTATAAAACCTGTTTAATTGATTCTGTAACATATTCAATATTTTTGCTATTTAAAGCAGCAACACAAATACGACCAGAAGAAACAGCATATATAGCAAATTCTTGTTTTAATCTTTCAACTTGAGCAGCACTCAAACCAGAATATGAGAACATACCTCTTTGTTTATTTACAAAGCTAAAATCAGCACGTGATGATAATGTTTCAACAAAAGCATTTCTCATTTGTTTAATTCTTACTCTCATTTCTGCTAATTCTTGTTCCCACATTGTAAATAATTCAGGAGTATTTAATACTGCAGATACTAAACTCGCACCGTGAGTTGCTGGATTAGAATAATTAGTACGAATTACACGCTTAACTTGGCTTATAACTTTCGCTTTTTCATCAGCATTATCAGCAATAATCGTTAAAGCTCCTACTCTCTCTCCATATAATGAAAAAGATTTAGAGAACGAACTACTAACAAAAACAGGTAAACCACTATTACTAAATAATTTAATCGCAACAGCATCTTCATTAATGCCTTCGCTAAAGCCTTGGTAAGCCATATCTAAAAATGGAACTAGATTATTTTTTTGACATACAGCTACAACTTTTTGCCAATCTTGTTCACTTAAATCAGCTCCTGTAGGGTTATGACAGCATGCATGTAATACAACAACTGTATGAGCTGGCATTTTTTCTAAACTATCTAACATTGCAGGAACATCTGCTAAACGAGTTTCTTGATTATAGTAAGCATAATTAATAACTTCAAAACCAGCCATTTCAAAAATAGCCTTATGATTTTCCCAACTTGGATTACTAATTGCTACTTTAGCTTGTTTATCACCAAAATGTTTTAGAAAATCCGCACCAATTTTTAAAGCACCTGTTCCACCTACTGTTTGAACAGTAGTACTTCTTGATAATAAATCTTGATTATTTTGGAAAAGTAAGTTTTGTACACCAGAATTATAAGTTGCAACACCTTCAATTGGTAAGTAACCTCTTGGTAAACTTTTTTGCACTCTTTCTAATTCAGCTTGTTGAACAGCTTTTAATAAAGGCAATTTGCCATTATCATCATAATAAACGCCAACGCCTAAATTTACTTTATTTGTTCTAGCATCACTATTAAATGCTTCATTTAAACCAAGTATAGGGTCTCTAGGTGCTAATTCTAATTCACTAAAAAAACTCATTGCAACTCTCCTAATTGATTATGTAGATATAAACTAGTCATATATAAAACTTATTTAAAAGTAATAAACTATAACTATTTTTCAAAAAATTACTTGATACTATTATATATTAGATACTATTTTATAAAAAGCTTTAAGCATTAATATGCGAACAATATAATCAATTAATTTAATTATATATATGAATTATTTATTTGTAATTTTTATTTTTTCAAATTTGACTCTAAAAAATTAGCTTATTTTATTTTTATATATCATTTATGCATTTTATATGTTTTTTCTCTATCAAATGTTAATTTTTGTTAAAAATATCTTAGGATAAAAACTAATTACAATTTAC
>JBJOQB010000070.1:0-13143 GCA_046050125.1 Pseudomonadota bacterium | reverse complement strand
AAAACTAAAGAAATGGTTGATTTAACTATGCGATTATGGATTAATGTTAATCAAACAATAGAATTTAATAGATTACAATCTATATTTAAGCTAGCTATCTTTAAATAACACTCTCCAAAATCTATTCCAATTGCTATATTTTTATTCATTATCTAGCCATTAATTTAAATCTATTTTTAATAAACTAAATTATAACTTTGTTGTAAAAATTTCATCAATAAAAAATGGCATCTGCTTGCCAAATATAGGTTTTTTACCATTTACAAACACAAGCATATTACCTGTATCAATTAATTTATTTTGATTATCAAATTGAAGGCTTGGCATAGTCATAATTTCTTCTGGTGTCATTAGATTACGTTTTACTTCATTTTGTGATGTACTAGTATTACTTAATATTATATCTTTTCTTTTACCTGATACACTCACATTTTCTTTTATAATTGTAGTATCGCCTAACTTACGGCATAACCAATTAGCTGTATCAGGATTATTAGGAGCAAAGGCACTAATGATATGACAGTTAGCTACTATACTTTCATTTTTAGTATATTTGCTGTAAATTTGATTTAAATCTTGAGCTATAAGCATCGCTTTAATACCATATCCCGCCATAAATGCTAAGCTATCTTCAAGAATTGGAATATTACCAAGCGAAGGGAATTCATCAAGTAAAAGCAATAATCTATGCTTATTCGGCGATTGCCCTTTGCCATTTACAAAATTCATTTGAGCTGTAAGCTTGCGTAAGATAAGATTAATTATTAAGCGTATTAGTGGCTGATAGCGGTCTTTATTGCTAGGGTCTGTAACAAGATATAAGGTTGCTGGTTTTTCTTTATTACAAATATCATCAATTGTAAAATCACTTTTGCTAACAGCTCTATTTACCAATGGGTCAAAATATAAGCTAAGTTGTGTTACTGTGGTACTAATAATGCCAGATAATTCTTTTTCTTCCTTACCTTGCATTTGGTAGCCTATTAAATTAATAGTTTTTTGTGCCTCTTCATCAACACAGCTAAATTCAGCTAATTCTTTTACAGTATTTTTAATCCCTGATTTATCACAAAGTAAATCAAGCATTTGCGGTATACTGCCATGCGTTTGGTTAATATCATAATTTTTATGAGCAATATATAAGATACAAGCAGTAAATAACGTATATGCAGTTTGTAGCCAGTGCTTGCCTAAAATTCCTTCGCCCACTGTATCAACTAACATATAAGCAATATTTTGAGCATCAGCAATCTGATATTCTGTATTAATTCTTATTTCTTGCATTGGATTAAAACAATCGCTATCTTTTTGTGCAGGGTCAAAGCGGTAAATGTTATTTTTACCGCCTTTATCACTGCCACGCCATTTTGACGTTAAATGATATAATTCACGCTTAATGTCATAAACTATACAAGAATGCTCCCAGCTTAGTAGAGTAGGTATAACTAAGCAAACGCCTTTACCTGCCCTTGTAGGAGCTAATATTAAGCAGTGTTCATTACCATTACTACGTAAATAGTAATTTTTGTTTTTATGCTCTACACCACCTATGAATATTCCGTTATCGCTTAATAAGTTAGTTTCTTGTAATTCCTCAAAATCAGAAAATCTAGCCGAGCCGTGCAAATCATTGATTAAATTTTTTGTAGTATTTTTAGATAAAATGAATTGGCTTAATCTATAAATAGATAAGCCATAAATCAAAAAGCTTAAATATATGAATATTTGAGTAAACATATTTAAATTATCTATATTCTGCCAAGTGTTTACTATTAACAGTATTGAATAATTATCTATATTGCTAAATAGAATATATCCTAGTCCTGAAGCTAGGATTTTGCTTATAATGATTAGGAGTAAAGTAAGAATTAGAAGTTTTTTAGTCATTTTTTAGATTAATTTTATTGCATCATTTGCTAGGTAAGTAATAACCCAATCCGCATTATTTCTATCATGATTAAATTTTGGAGAATTTAAAAGAGCCTTTTCTGCATATTTTTTTAGTTCTTCATGATTTAAGATTAAATTTTCTTTTAATAAATTTATCATTACAGCTACTATACGATTGATATTATCTTGAAAATACATATTTTTATCCTATTTATTAAAACTTACTTGCATAACCTTAGCCACATACTGCCTGCCTAATGTTGAATTAAATTTACCACTGTTATAGCCACTAATTGCAGCATGTAATGCTAACTGGTCATCATTTATATTCTGTTTTGCTCTTAAATAAAATTCTTTTAGTATTTTACCTGCAATTTTTATATTTACGCATGGGTCAAACATATCATCAGGATTTACACCAAATCTTGCAAAGTTTGTAGAATTGATTTGTGCAATGCCTGCATCAAAAGCATAACCATTTTTATATAGCCATGTAGCCATATATTTAGCTTGAGCTAATGTTTTAGGTTGATTTGGTATGTAGTAGTCTTTTTTACTTTTAACTATTCTAAATCCAATCATAAGCGGATTTTTACTAGTTTCTACACTCATAATACGCATTATTGTGCTTGGGTGTACATCTTCCGTGCATTGTTGAATAGTTTGAAAATCAATTAGCATTTTTGAATCTACCTTCAGTAAAAATTCTGTGGATAGTTAGATTGTCTATTCCTTGGTTTTGCATATTTTGTACTAGGGCTTTTTTTTGTTCATCTTCAAGCAAACTAATTACAAATGCTGTCAACAAACAACCATAAAGGAAAAATGCAAGTTTACCTGTTAATAACAAGTATGTTTTTTTAATTGATTCTGCAATTAATTTTGCAAACTCAATTATAAATTTTTTCAATACTTTAAAAGTGAATAATATTACACTTTCTAAAAAAGTTAATACTTTATGCATAAAATACTCAAAATCCATTTTTACCCTTTTAATTTTCAACAATAAAATCTTTATTTACCATGATATTAAACCTATACCCAGCTCTTATAGTTACAGTTGGTTGCACATTCAAGGTTTTATTAAGTACATTTTGGGCTGTATTGCCTGTTTGTTCGGCAATATTAGCTGTGATGGTTTCTTGTGCGTCATTGCCTGCTAAGCTTCTATTTTTTGGTTGTGATAGTTGCATACCACTGCCAATTAATGCTACTAAAATACTACTTCCAAAAGTACGTGCATAATGATTATTAACCCTATCTCTAAAACCACTATTTCCGCCTTGGTCTGCACCTGTCATGCTTCCTATATCAAAAGTAGCACCATCAGTAAATACTAATCTATTCCACACTACTGCTAGCCCATCTTGTCCAAACGATAAATTACTATCATATATTCCATTTAATTTTGTACCCTTAGGAATTACTATATTTGTGTGGCTTATACTATCGTATACATCTTGACTGACAGTTGCTGTTACAATACCTGGCAAATCACTATTTAAACTATGATTTAATATTGCTGGTATTACTGTTCCTGCCTTTATTTCTTTCTCACTTATTGCATTTTGCTTTATGCTATTTAAATAGCCAAAATTCCCAGATGAACTAGCAAATTTTATTTTTTGCTGTTGGCTATTATTATCTACACCTTTAGTATTAATATTTTGCATATCTTGTAATGCTTGATTAATAGTATTTAAATTTGGTAGTTGTGCATTTATACTATTGTTATTTTTAACATCTAAAGTATTAATATTATTTGCAACTGGAATATCAGGCGAAGCAGAATACCTATCACTATCTGTTATACTATTATTTAACTTTTCATCTATATTTTTATTACTTATACTTTCTCTTTCTTGCCTTTCTTGTTCCAATATTTTATTAAAATTAATATCATCTTTTTTATTCACTTGAATTTCATTATTATTTATGCTATTTATAGCAAATGATTTAGGCTTGATAATATCTTCATTTACCTTTATATCTAAATTAGGTTTTATTTTATTAGTTAGTGAATTCTTATCATCTTGCACTACTGCGTTACTTAAACCACCAAAGCCAAACATTAATACTATAACTATGCCACATGATATAGCTATATACATGCCTAATTTATTAGTTGTTTTTAAACGTGCTGTTTGATTAATTAGTTTTTTCTTATCAGGGAATATAAATTTTTTCATAGTCTAACTACCAATATTAGTTGATGAAATAGGAACTAAAATATTATTTCTAATTAAGTAAATTTTACCTGCTCTACTTTCGCCAAAATTTATCTTTAAAAATATTTTCTTATCTTCTAAGTTAGAAATATAATAACTTAAATTTGTTGTAGATGAGTTAGGATTTTCAACATTAAACCCATTTGATTTTAATTTAATTTCTAATTGCTTAGATAAAGCATCATTTGCAATAAATCCTATGTTTTTCTTTGTAAAATTGTTATTTAAAATATTTACTATTTCTTGTAATATATATTGCTCTTGCATAGCATTAAAACTTATAGTATTAGTGTTTTTTGGAATAAATGTAGTGCAAGCTGACACTAGCAAACTAAAGAATAGACATGCAATAAATTTCATTATTTAGCCCCTGAATAAGTAATTTTTAATTTGTTTTCGCCTGCGATTAAATAACCTGTTGTTACTTTGTAATCAATAATAAATCTACTCTTACTCTCATCAAAAAAATGATTAGTTAATAGGTCTTTTTTTCTATCGGTTTGAGCCATGAAAATTGGTAATTCATCGCCTTTTTTAAAGTTCTTTAAGTCTATATATGTTTTTATGCCATCTGTGTAAACTCTTTCTATATCAAAATCTGCACTACCACTGACTTTATATGAATAATCTAAATTATTTGCGGATAATGCGTATTTTGCATAATTTGTATTTTCTTTTTTAGCTAACTGAGTTTGTACATTTGCATAATATTTGTTATTTAATTCTTCTATATCATCATCATAAGTAAATGCAATAAATGGCATGTATTTAGTAGGGTGTGATAGTAATCTTATGCTGTATTGTCTTGTTTTATTATTTTTTGCTGTGAATATTAAAACATTAGTTGATAAATCATTCTCATGTGGCTTTATAACAATAATATTGTTTCCTGTTCGTGGAGTGATAAAATCCCACTTGTTTGGGTCGCCTATACTATGTCCTGTTAGTATTTCCTCTTTATCTAGCATGATAGAACATACATGTAATGGCGAACATATTAGTGTTGGCTGTCCTGCACCATATTTGAACCTCACAATGCCATCAGTACCAGCCGTAGCAAGGTCATTTGCATTTATATATTTTTGCGATAGAGATAAACCTTTTTTAGTTTTTTGGTTTAAGTGTGGGCTATTCGTATTATGTACTTTTGCAACTCTTATAGCATGGCTGTTTTTAGCTATTAAGCTAGGGTCTATTTTTAATTCAGGTACTACATATTTATTAGCATTAACTGCAGATGCTGGGGTTGAGTTATTTACTTCCTGTGCGTTTGCTTCAGGAATGATTAATTTAGTTGCTCTTTTAAAGTAATCTTTATAATAATTATCTGCATAAGTATTAAAACTAACTGCACATATTAATAGTAAAATTGATTTATTCATTATTTGTCCCTTAATTACTGTGTAGCGGTTGATTATCATTAACTTTATCGACTATTCTTATTGGTACTACTTGTAAGTTGTATATTTGTATGCCAAATGGATTTTGTCTTATTTCTTCTTCTGTTTGCGGTGATGTAATATCAAAAATAAAATTGCCTTTGTATTCATTTGTTTGTTGATATGTCCCATCAAGTCTATTTACCCTTTCACGCCATTCAATAACCAAAGAAGCTCTTTTTACATTTTCGCCATTAAAAATGGTATCTTGCATTGATACACTTTTAATTACAGGGGTAATCATATATTGTTTGCCAACATTATATGGGCTACCTTCGTTAGTTTCTTTTACTGCATCTGAAATCACTTTGTATGCTTGGCTATCCTTCCTTACATTTACCAATGCTTTTTTTATTAATTCAAGTTGCAATATTTTATCAGGAGTTACTGTACGTAAATTAATCAAGCTTTCTTCTATTGTTTTAGTAATAATTCTGTTACGCTGGTCTTCATCTTTCATTTCACGCAAATTAATAGGCTGTATTCTTTGCCCTTTTTCATCAACCATAGTAATAATTGCTTCTGTTTTGCTTTGGCTTCCAAGATAAATTAATCCTAAAATTGAAGCTAGCAATAGAACTCCTAAAATATTTCTTTGAATAATTAAATTTTTATTATTGATAACTAATTTTTCTATTTGAAAATCTAAATGCATTTTACTTTTTAAAAATGGATTTATATCTTCTGTTTCTTCCGATTGATAATTAATCTCTGTATTTTTATTTTTTGCAAAAAGCTTTTTTATTGTATTTAACATTTTTTAGTCCTTCTTAAATTTTTCTATGGTGTTTGTCACATTATTTGAAGTATCTATATTTTTACTAGAATTTTCTTGATTTGTATTTTGATTATTAAATCCTTGCCTTAATTCTTTGTAATAATTATCTATTTGAGCTTGTGCTGTTTGTTTTTGAAGCTCTTGAGTTTTACTGTCAAAGTGAGTAGCTAGTTTGCCTGCTGGTGTTTGTCCGAATGCATTGCCAATTGATTTTTTACCCATATCAATTGCTCCTTTTGCTACATCTCCAGCAAATGCCTTCATATTGCCTAATTTCGATGAATTATTAGCACCAGTAGAACTATTAACAGATGATGTATTATTCTCTGATAAGGCATTCTGTGAGTTAGAATTTTTTACATTGTCTTGGTTTATTGGTTGATTTGATTGTTTTTGTATCTCGCTATTTGGCAAGTTACTTGAATTACTAATATTATTCTGTTTAGTATCAAATCCTTGATTTGATGTAGATAAACTAGTTGTTTTTGGGTTTAAGTTATTTGTTCCACTAGAATTATTGCTAGTAGTTGGCATATTTACACTATTGTGATTTTTTAAAGCTTGCTGATAATTTTGATGTGCTTTGATTAGTTGTGATGCACCACCAGCATTTTTTACTAGATTTGTTGCTAATGATGTTACACCTTGTTGAATTACATTTGCAGCATTTTTAATTGCACTTACAGATGAATTACTTGAATTAACACTACCTAAAATTATGTTATCTAAAATTTTAGGTATAGTCCAAGTGATAACTAACATCATAAAACTAGACATAAATACACTTAAAATCATATAGATATTTATTTCATTTGGCTTTATAAAATCATTTAAAATACTTAACTCTAAACCTATCATTAATTGTAAAAACATAAGTTTTACACCTATATTTATCCATTGTACAATTGGCTTAATGCTTAAATCTCTTAATTGCTCTAGTCCGTAAAAAGCTAAATAAACTACACTAACTTTAACTATAATCATTGCTTCAAAAATAGCAACAACATACCTTATAACTAAACCACCTATGATAATAAATGTTGCAATTGCCAAAGATGCAAACACTAACCCTTTTAATAAGTCCTGAAAACTTAATGTAAATACAAATTTACACACATCATTTACATATTTAGTTGCCACCTCTAATAACATACTTGGTTTTATATCTTTTATACCTGTAGCGTCTCTTGCAATATCCCTAAAGATATTTATTACACTTAAACTAACAGTATCAGCATTTATTATTAATAATGAAATTATTTTCATTATTACAACCAATAAAATTGTATCTATTAGAAAAAATGTAAGGTCATACTGACCTTGTACTAAAAATTTGATTAAACGAAATAACATCACAAAATACAAAAAATAAACAAATAAATCTAAAGTCTTTTGTTGTATTACTTTTCCATACTTTTCCCACTGAGTATTAAGAGGATTTACAAGTCTCTCTACCATATTATCTAAATATTCTTTTCTCTTTGCTTCTGGTATATCTAAACTCGTAGTAGTCAATGAATTAGCATTACTAGTTTGTATATTTGCTTGTAATCCATTATTAATATTACTGTTAGAACCTAAATCACTACTTAGCACTATTTGAGGTAATCCAGCATCTTTAAGATTACTAGAATTATTTAATGCCGTTTGCCCATTCATAAATGAAAAAGGGCTTGGCGGTAGTTTTGGGGAATTTTGGGCAAAACAAAGCCCTATATGCAATAGTAATACTATTGCAAGCAATTTTTTAATCATGCTCAATCTCTTTATTTATAAGTTGAATTTACTATAGTTTGTCTATTTCTTCTTGGGTTAAGCTTGTTAATTTTAGAATTAAATTATTATCCAAACCTTCATTTTTCATAGACTTAGCAATTTCTAATTTGGCTTTTTGCTCAACAGTAGATATTTCTTTATCAATAACCATTTGATATTCTGCCTGCACTGATAAGTTATGCCTTAATTCTTTATCCAATAAAGCATAATTTAATCTATTAATTAAAACTAAATCAGTATTAGGAATTGTTAAATCATCAACTGGTATATCTAATGTAAATTTATTTTCTGTAATATAAGTTTGATTAAATACCGCTAATAACCTATCTACTCTGTTTTGCATTTTATTAGTTAATTTTGTAGTATCAATAAAGATACTTTCGTGGTGCAATTTACGTATGAATACGTCATCATCTGTATTTGCATTTAATAACTCTTGTGTGCTTGCATCTATTAATTGTGTACTTGTTTTTACTACTGCTACAGGTATATTTAATTTAAATCCCAGTATGTAAATTGAGATTATTTCTTCATGCTCTGCGTTTTTAGGTAAGGTATCCGTATCATAATATGATTTTGCCAAATAACGCCTAAACCTGCTTATATCAGTTAAAGTATGACTTTTTTGCAGTTCGATTAGTACCTTGCGTTTTGTACCATTTTCTTCAATTATAGTTGCGTGAAAATCCATTCTTTGCGATGAAAAGCCTGTTTCACGATTTGTATTTATTAATGCATCTTCTGTTGCCTCAAATCCTTCTATTTCAATATTTCTATTTAAAATGATACTTATAAAGTGTCGTGCAACTGTCAAATCTTGCATTAAAAATTTAAATGCACTATCAAATAATGGATTAGCTATTAACATTTTTCTTTACCTTTTGTTATGTAATAATATTCATAATCATAAATTGATGTCTTTACATCTCCATCAAGACATATATCCCATAATGTTTTTTTCTTGCAACAACAACATTTCTGTTTTTTCACACTATCATTAGGTGTATTATCTGTTGTATTTACTACATAGCTGACAAATTTATATATTAAATAAATTACGAATAAAAGTATAAGTAGTCCCATATTTTTAATATCCTTGTTCATTACCATCTACAACAGGGCTTTCCTTGCTATACAATGGTGCTAATGCTTTATCTAATGCTTGCTTAGACTTTTCTCTATTTATAACTTCTTGCTTTTCTTGAGATAACTTCAATTTGTAAAATTCTGCTTGGTCCGAATTCCTACCTAAAAAGTAGCCTAAACCTCCAAATATTACACCACCAATAAATAAACTAATTAGGCATAACTTTATTACTTCTTGTTTACTAAATGTATGCATTAGTATCCTTGTTCATTTCCATCTATTACAGGGCTTTCATTGCTATACAGTGGGGCTAAAGCTTTTTCTAGCATTGCCTTGCTTCTAGCCTTTTCTTCCTCTTCTTGGGCTTTAACCTTGGTAAACAATTCATTTTGCCCCATAATCAATTTTCTTAACTCCTGCATTTGCTGTATCATCATGCCAGTTAGCTGATTTCCAATTTGCAATGCTTGTTTTTGTCCTGTATCGCCTCGGTTAGCGTCTAATAGCTCTTTTAATACTGATTGTTCATTTTCAAAAGAATTAGCTTGTGTTCCTATTAACTTCATCATTCGGGTAAACATTTGGCTATTTGATTTATTCCAATAGCTGTATTGTAAAAAATAATCTTTTACACCCATGTTTTTTATTCTGTAAAAATCATAGTTTTTATAGATTTGTTTTAGTTCATCATCAGCATTCATCAAAGTGCTTACAATCCCTGAACTATCTTTATATATTTGTACTATTTGAGATATTTTACCTGCAAATTTTGCCCATATTTCATTAGGTAAATTTACAGTATTTTTTACCATGTTTATGTATTGCTGAATTTCATTATTTAGTTGCTGTAATTGTGTTGCATATTGTTGTATTTGTTTAGCATATTGGAGTGATAATTGTCCAAAATTTAAATATTGTGTTATTTCTGTAGCTACGCCCTTCCACGCATATGCATTGCTTACATTTAATATAGCTGATGTATAGATTATTGATGTGGTCAACATTATCAGATTTTTCTTTAGTTTATGCATTATTTATTTTTTGATTAATGTATATTTCTTGCCAATTATTTGGGTATTCTTGTATAAGCTGTTTTATGTGCGGTACTTGCTCTATTCCAGCACAACAGAAAGTTTTTGCAATATGTCCTAACTGAAAATCTATTAGCCTGCTTCCTAGTTTAGTATGTATAAAATATTCTTTTTTATGCTGGGCGTGTTTAATGATATTAATTTGTGCATCATTCAAACCAAAACTTTTATACAATTCATTTAAACCAATTAATTTTTCACTTCCTTTTTGGTCTGCATTAGGATTTGGTAAAAATATTTTTGTACTACATGCTTCTAAAATATTGCTAAAAAGCTTAGTATTATCCGTAAAATCTGATAATGATTGTGTAGCAAATACTACGGCACAATTCATTTTACGTAAGGTTTTTAACCATTCTATAAATTTATCTTTAAACCATGAACGCATTAAAATTAACCAGCACTCATCAAGTACTATTAAAGTAGGGTTATTATCTAATTTTCTTTCTATCCAATAAAATAAATAAGTTATTACCGCAATTATGTTTTTTTCGCCCATATTGAGCAATTGCTGTAATTCAAAGGTAGTTATATCATTTATGAATAGATTATCTTGTGAACCATCTAAGATTGAGCCTAAAGCACCTTGTTTAGTATATGAAACAAGTGCTGTTTTTAATTCTATATCTTGAATATAAGATATTAGCTGGCTTAATGATTTATCTTGTTGGTCAAGTATACTTTGTAATGCCTCATATAAAGTTTTTTTATGCTGTGCATTTACTTTTATATTTTGCATTTCAATAAGGCTGGTTAAATACTCAATAGCCCATGCTATGCTTGCATTATCTGTAACTAGTGCTAAGGGGCAGAATTTTAAGCCTTGATTTTCGCCAATTTCGTAATGATTGCCATTACATGCCTTAGTTATAGTAAATAGTGATAATCTTTGGTCAAAAGCAAAAATCTTTGCATTTTCATATCTCTGATATTGAGCCATTATAAAAGCTAATAGTGTACTTTTACCGCTTCCAATTTGTCCAATAATGCACGTATGCCCCACATCTTGAACATGTAAATTTACATGAAATGGCGTACTACCTTGAGTTACTGCTAAAGATAAAGCAGGACTATTAGCTTGTAAAAATGGATTTGGTGAGTATTCTTCACCTAAATATAAGCTAGTTGTATGAATTAAATTAGATAAATTTAATGTATGTACAATTGGTTCTCTAAAACCGCAACTTTTGTTCATACCTGACAAAGTACCAAAAAATGTATCCATTGCATTAATTTTTTCAATTCGTGCGTTAAATCCCAATCTTTGTACTTCACGAGTAACAATTTTTGATTTTTCTTGCAAATTATTTATATCTTCATCAAATAATATAATTGTTGAAGTATAGTAACCAAATTTTACAGCCTCTGAACGTGCATCAGTTAATGCAATTTCGCTATCTTCTGACATATTGGAAGCATCACGATTAAAACGCCCAATCTTCGTACTAAATATTTTTTCAAATATCATATCTGAAAATTTAGTTGTTTGACTGTCCCATAATTTTTGCTGTTTTCTAATTAGCTTTTCTGCTTGCTCTTTATTAGAGTAAATAAATCTTGTGTGATGTCTTAAATCAAAAGGCATCTTATCAATTACTTGTAAAATATTTGCTTGTGTACTGTGTGGGAATTGGTCAATACTTATTATTGATAAATAATAATCTCCAATTTTAGGATAAATTCCGCCGATAAAATCTTGATTGCCTATCCATTCATCTAAAGCATAGCCAATTGGTAATTTTAATTTTTGATTAATACAAGTTAAAGAATAATTAAGATAATTACATAATTCATCTTGCACATATTCTTGTGTTATTTCTGTAGTGCGTAACCTTCTTATTTTTAGTACGCTACTCATTAAATTTTCAAATTCACTTATTTTATTTTTAAAGTTATCAAGAATATAATCAAGTGAACTAGTATATTCTTGGTTATCTTCATCAAAAAACTTTTCTGTAAATCTATTTTTTGAGCTTACATCAGGTAGATATGTAATAGTTATTATGTATTCAGAAGTATAATAATCATTATTTTTAAATTGATTTATTCTTTCTTGTTCTATTGCATGAGATACTAAATTGTTAAAATAATTTGCATTATCAAAATTAATGTTATGTTTTGTTCTGATTAAATCAGCATTGAGAATATAACCATTATCAAACATTTTTAATGCTTGATTTATGGTTAATGTTATATGATTATTAGTATCTTGCGTAATATTTGCTAGATCTTCGCCTCTATAAGCAAATCCAGCAATGATAGCGCCATTTTTATTTAGTATAATGCCATCATCAACTAAATAAGCCCAAGGCTTTATGTCAGATAAAGCTAACTGCTTTTCTTGATTATTAATTTTTTTGAATGCAAACATACTAAATAACCCTATTATAAAAATAACTACAAATTAGATATATATCATCATCATTACGCCAATAATCGTAATTAGTAAATATAATAAGAAATTATTGTTTCTTAAATGCGTATTATGCACACTAGAACGTGCAGAATAGTAATTTTGGTATCTTTGGCTTCTAAGATATGATTTAATCATTTGTGGGTCGTATTCTGCCATTTTTCTTAGTGCATATATTACAAATATATTGATACCCAAGAATAGAATAAATGCAACTAAACTATAAATATTAAATGCTAATACAGCATTTATAAAATCAAAGAAAAATAGCAAGACTGCATCAGAAAATAATAATACTTTTAGTGGCAATCTTTCCATACCATATGACATCCTCCCCGCCCTAAAGGACGGGGTTTCCTACTGATACTTTCGTATCTTTGGTGGGTTCTCGCTTCACAGAGATTGCCTCGTAAAAATATTTGTTGTTACAAATATTCTTAT
>JBJOQB010000069.1:0-3418 GCA_046050125.1 Pseudomonadota bacterium | reverse complement strand
TATATTAAAATTTTTTCAGTCAAATATATTTAGAATAATAGTAATTGCATTTTGGCCTTCGTTTGTTCTGGTAGTGCTAGGATTTATTATAGATTTGTTATCAATAGTGTATGCTATAGATTTAAATGCGACATTCAAACATGCTTTTAATGTTTTATCCATATATAATTATTTATATCAAGTATGTTCAATTTATGCTTGTTATAAAATTTTTGAAAAAAATCAAGTATAATTATATAAAGTTATATAATAAATGGTAATTAAATAGTCTTTTTTAAGGGTTGTAACCGTCCTAGCATAGCCATATAATACTATCAAAGTAAATTTAATGGCAAATAATATGCAAGATAATCAAAATACAAAACCTGTTACATTTCAAAAACGCTCAGATAATATTACTCAGGGCGTTTCTCGCAGTCCAAATCGTTCTATGTACTATGCCATGGGTTATAAAAGAGAAGATTTTAATAACCCGATGATTGGTATTGCAAATGGACATTCTACAATTACTCCATGTAATGCTGGATTACAAAAATTAGCTGATGCTGCTATAAATGCAGTAAAACAAAATAGCGGAAATCCACAAGTTTTTGGTACGCCAACAATATCAGACGGTATGAGTATGGGTACTGAAGGTATGAAATACTCTTTAATCTCACGTGAGGTGATTGCTGATTGTATTGAAACAGCTGTTCAAGGTCAATGGATGGACGGTGTTTTAGTAATTGGTGGTTGTGATAAAAACATGCCTGGTGGAATGATTGCTATTTCTCGCATTAATGTTCCCGCAATTTACGTGTATGGTGGGACAATTAAACCTGGTAATTGGAAAGGCAAAGATTTAACTATTGTTTCTTCATTTGAGGCAGTTGGCGAATACAGTGCTGGTCGTATGTCAGAAGAAGATTTTGATGGCATAGAAAAAAATTCTTGCCCAACCACAGGTTCTTGCGGTGGTATGTACACTGCTAACACTATGAGTTCATCTTTTGAAGCTTTGGGTATGTCATTAATGTATAGTTCTACTATGGCTAATCCAGATGAAGAAAAAGTTACATCAACAATTGAATCAGCACGAGTTTTATTAAATGCTGTAGCTAAAAATATTAGACCTAGAGATATTATTACAAGAAAGTCAATTGAGAATGCAATTGCTTTAATTATGGCTACAGGTGGTTCAACTAATGCTGTTCTACATTATTTAGCAATTTCGCATGCTGCTCAAATTGATTTTACTATTGATGATATTGAGGCAATCCGTCAAAGAACACCTGTAATTTGTAATTTAAAGCCATCAGGTGCTTATGTAGCTACTGATTTGCATAAAGCAGGCGGTATACCACAAGTATTAAAATCACTGTTGAATGCTGGCTTATTACATGGGGATTGTTTAACAATTACAGGTAAAACCATGGCAGAAGAATTAGCTCATGTTCCTGATACTCCAAGACCAGACCAAGATGTAATTATGCCCGTAGATAAAGCTTTATATGTACAAGGGCATTTAGCAATTTTAAAAGGTAATTTAGCTATTGATGGTTCTGTTGCTAAAATTACAGGATTAAAAAAACCTGTAATTACAGGACCTGCACGTGTTTTTAATGATGAGCAAAGTGCAATGGAAGCTATTTTAGCAGATAAAATTAAGGCAGGAGACATTTTAGTTTTACGTTATTTGGGTCCTAAAGGTGGGCCAGGTATGCCTGAAATGTTAGCTCCAACATCTGCAATTATTGGTAAAGGTTTAGGCGAAAGTGTAGGCTTTATTACTGATGGTAGATTCTCAGGTGGTACTTGGGGTATGGTTGTAGGGCATGTTGCACCTGAAGCATTTGTTGGTGGAAATATTGCATTAGTTGAGGAAGGCGACACCATTACCATAGATGCAACAGAAAAATTACTCCATTTACATGTTAGTGATGAAGAATTAGCCTCAAGAAAAGCTGTTTGGAAAGCACCAGAGTCAAAATATACACGTGGCGTACTAGCAAAATTTTCTAAATTAGTAAGCTGTGCAAGTAAGGGGGCTGTTACTGATTAATATTTAGCTATATATTATTTATATATTCATATATTAACATCTATCTTATATCTATTACATTTATAATCCTATAGGATAGATGTTTACAATCATTAACCTACATAACATTAGATTTTGATTGTTCTTTTGAAAATGCTTCGCTTGCTAATTTTTTGCATTCATCAAGTGATGCTTGGCTAAATCCAAATTTATTTATTTTATTTGCCTGATTTATTTCTTTGCTTCCAAGTTCATCATATAATTTTAAGGCATCAGAGCGTAGATTTTTGGGTTCAATAACTTGCATAGATTTATTTTTATGCTCTTCGGTTATTTCTCCATTAATTACATCTACCCTAATTGCCCCTTGTTTTACATGCTTTTTAATTAGTTCTTTTAGCATATCGCTATCTTTATCTCCAAGTAGACCGCCGCCAATATCAATACAACCAGCAGAACCAAGATTACTACCGCCATGTATAAACATATTAGTTCTTCCTTTTGTATCTGTGCCTGCTTGTGGATACATTTGTATTCTAAAATCACCCCAATCGCCTTTAGTTCTTCTCATCACATCGCCAAAATAATTAGGGTCATCTAATTGTGTTGGTATGATGTAGTAAGCACCTGCAGGAGTTGGTCCTACAAATGATTTGTCTTCGCACGATTGATTATTCATACATGCGTTTCGCCCACTGGTTGCTTTAAAAGAATATTCTTTGCTTTCAGCTTGGATTAAAAATTCTCCTGTAGTATTTGAAAAAATAATTCTCATAGTCATGCTTCTCTCCTCATTTTAATACGTAAGATAAACCCACCAATAGTTGATATAAATAATAAAATAATTAATCCATACCAACGAAAATAAGCATAATTTTTGCCCATTTCATCAATTACTGCTTTATAAAAATCCCCTACTCCAAAATCAGTAGTGCAATTTATATACGCAAATATGAATGATATGGGTATAACAATAAATCTTAGCTTATATTTTTTATATACACAAAAAAAACATAATACGGAAATAAAAATATATTCTCCTATCATGTATTCAAAACTTGGCATTTTATCGCTTATTTCTGCAAAACATGTCAGATTATATGATAGTAGTAATAATCCAATTAGTATTTTATTCATATTTTATAATTATTTATATATAACTTGTGGATTTTATCATATGTATAAAAACAATAAATTTTTTATGGCACATATTAAAGAGAATAAAGAGAGAAGATATTTGATTAGTTTAAATTTAGAGAGTGTTATTTAAGTAGAGTATGTATTATAATAAAGAAAAATCATAGGAAAAAAATAAATGTTAAACTGTAAATTATGTAAAAGTGAAGAGATAAGGAAGAATGTAAAGATAAGAGGAAAGCAGAGATATAAATGAAAAGA
>JBJOQB010000068.1:0-13984 GCA_046050125.1 Pseudomonadota bacterium | reverse complement strand
GTTATATAGGCTAATTGAGCCTCTCCACCCGAAAGATTAGATAGATTATGTAATGGTAAATTAAATGTTGAAATATACTCTTGTATAAATTCGTTTTCAATCTTATTTGGCACTAAACTACACAGATTTTCTATATTAATATAATTGTTATAATTAGATATTTGAGGCAAATAAGATAAATAATGATTTCTATGATGATTTTTTATACTAAATAAATCAATGTGATTTTTTGTGATATGATTTTCTTCTACAAATATGCTATTTGCAATTGGATTTATAATATGTTTAAGTAAAGTTGATTTACCAACCCCATTTCTTCCAATTATGGCTAAGCGAGCATGAGCTTCCAGCTCAAATGTTAAATTAGAACATACAAGCTTGTTACCGATACTACAATTAAGATTTTTTACATAAAACATATAATGAATAGATTAAGAAATATAATATTATTTTTTATTAAAATGCATATCCTGCAATATTTTCCAAAAAATTGGCACACCAATAAATGATGTAACTATACTTATTGAAAGCGTAGAAGGATAAATAACATTTCTAGCAATTCCATCAGCAATACTAACTAAAAAAGCACCAAATACCCCACTAAAATATACTTGATGTATGATGCTTAAGCTTTTATTATTTTTCTTATCTATGCTACTGATATATTTAATAAAATATGGTGCAATAATACCCACAAAACCAACACTACCAATCTGGCTAGTTGTCAATCCAATTAAAATAGCAACAATTCCAAATAATATGATTTTTAATTTATCTAACGACACACCTAATGAATAAGCTTTGTAATCATCTACCCATAAATAATTAAGTTTAAATCTATAAAAATGTAATATAACTAAAGCTAATAACAAAGCACCAAATAAATAATATGTAAATTCCCAACTAACATAACTTAAATCGCCCATTATCCAAAATATTAAACTTGGTAATTTTTCATAAGGAGAAATTTGTAAAATTAAACTAATAATCGCAGCACAAATTGAATTAATAATTAAACCTTTAAGCAAAATATAAGTATTTATATTACTAATATCATGTTTTCTAAATACCAAACCCATACTTAAAAGAAATATACCAACTACCGAGCCAATCACTCCACCAATTACAGCATTTAAATTTAGTAGTAAGAATAAAATACTACCAACACTACTGCAACTAGCTACACCTAAAATATTTGGTTCTGCCAATGGATTATGTGTAATATTTTGCATTAAACAGCCACAAATGCCTAAAATTCCACCAACTAATAATGCAGATAAATACCTTGGCAAACGTAGTTCAAACAAAATAGCATAAAAATCATTTTTTATATATGAATAATTCCAAAATATAGTACTAAGGCTTAGCATAAAACATAAAATGCTTATACATATTATTATATTAATTAACTTATTATTTGTTTTATTCATCATCAAAACTACAATTATTCATATTATTTCTCAAAACCTGCTTAGCAATTTCATAGCTAAAGCCTTTAGTTAACAAAAATCTAATTTGTTTCTGCAAGTATTTTTTTTCATCGATTAATGTTTTATCTATTGTTTTTCCTGCAAATTTTTTTTGCCATGTTTGATACGCTCTTTCATATTCTGAGCCAATTTCATTTAGGCAATTTTTGGCTAATTCATAGTTGTCTAAACTTACATCATGCTTTTTTAACTCGTAACTTAATTTTGACATACCTTTACTTGCATGTTTTCTAGCCATAAATTCTACAAACCTAGTATCACTTTGCAAATTTTTATCTTCAAGCTTAAGCAAAGTTTTCTCAATTTCATCTAAATTATAGCCATAACTAAGTAATTTAGTTTTTAGTTCTTGTTTGCTATATTCTCGTTTTGAAAGTAAATCAATACTTTTTTGAATACAACTCATGGAAGATTTTTTTATAAACATAATGCTATAGTATTTTTAGAATATGCAAAATAATTATCATTTAGCCATAATATTACCATAAAGCCATATCTAAGTCATAAATAAGGAAATAGCAGCCCCTTAATTGTATTTGTAGATTAATTTGCTTATAATTAGCTATAAAAAAACTAAAAGCAATTAAAAGCAAGGGTATAAGGTAAAATATGAGTTTCTTACAAGGCAAAAAAATCTTAGTTACAGGCGTATTATCTAAAAAATCAATCGCTTATGGCATTGCATCTGCTTGTCATAAACAAGGTGCAGAATTAGCATTTAGCTATGCTGACGAAAAATTTAAAGATAGAGTTGCAGATTTAGCTAAAGATTTCAATAGCAATATTTTACTAAAATGTGATGTAAGCAGTGATGATGAAATTAAGCAGTTATTTGCTGATTTATCAAATATATGGAATAAATTCGATGGTTTTGTTCATTCAATTGCTTTTGCACCAAGAGAAGCAATTGCAGGTGATTTTTTAGAAGGATTATCACTTGAAGCTTTCAATACAGCACACCATATTTCAGCTTATAGCTTTGCTGCTATGGCAAAATACTCAGCAGATTACTTAAATCCAAACTCATCATTATTAACTCTTACATATTTAGGCTCAAATAGAGTAGTGCCAAACTATAATACAATGGGATTAGCAAAAGCAAGCTTAGAAAGCGCTGTACTTTACACAGCTGAAAGCTTAGGCAAAAATGGCATAAGAGTGAATTCTATTTCAGCAGGACCAATTAAAACTTTAGCTGCTAGTGGTATACAAGGATTTAGCTCAATTCTGAACTCAGTAGAACAAAATGCACCTTTACGTCGTAATGTAACAATTGAAGATGTGGGAAATACAGCATCATTCCTTTTATCTGATTTAGCATCTGGAATTACAGCAGAAAACATCTACGTAGATGCTGGATTTAATGCCGTGATGGGAAGTAATAGCTAATACACAATTAATATGATTAAAAAACCAAACTATATTGATTTATTTTGCGGTGCTGGTGGCATGTCCCTAGGATTTGATCAGGCTGGTTTCAATAATATTTTTTCTATAGATATAGACCATAATGCAGGCTCTACTTATAAGTTAAACTTTCCTAATCATAATTTAATTATAAAAGACATATCAGAGCTTACTAATGAAGAGATGACTATATTAACTCATGGATACACAGTTGATGTTATAATAGGGGGACCACCTTGCCAAGGTTTCAGTATGGCTGGAAATATTGGAAGAAAATTTATTGATGATTCTAGAAATTACTTGTTTAAAGAATTTGCTAGGATTGTTGAAACTCTTAAACCAAAATATTTTGTTATGGAAAACGTTGCAAGGCTTTTTACTCATAATAATGGAAATACTAAAAAAGAGATTATTGATATTTTTAGAAAAATTAATTATAACGTTGACTGTAATATTTTAAATACAGTAGACTTTGGTATTCCACAAATAAGGAATAGAGTATTGTTTATAGGAAGTAGAATTTCTGATAATATTATTTTTCCTAAAAAAAATGGGCATAAATTTATTTCTATAAAAGAAGCTATTGATAAACTACCTAAGCTTAACTCTGGTGAAAAATCAGATATCCCAAACCATGTTTCTATGAAGCATTCAGAACAGATGCTAGAAAAAATGAAATATATTTTAGATGGCGGAGATAGAAAGCAAATTCCAGAATTAATTAGACCTAAAAGTGGGGATATCAGAAAATATATACGATATAAAAGCACGGAACCTTCTGTTTGTATTACTGGTGATATGAGAAAAATCTTTCATTATTCTCAAAATAGAGCTTTAACAGTAAGAGAGTTAGCTACGTTACAAACTTTTCCACTAGATTTTATATTTAAAGGACCTTCTATTTCTCAACAACAGCAAGTTGGCAACTCTGTGCCGCCAGCTTTAGCAAAAGAAATTGGATTAGTAATTAAAAGTATGATGAAAAATGATGAGTAAGTTTCCTAAAGTTAATTTTATTGGTAATAAAGAAAAAATTGCTAAATGGATAATAGATTACTTTCCTAATGATGCCGAAAGTATTTTTGATGCTTTCTCAGGAGGAGGTTCAGTTAGTTACCAATCTAAGCTAAAAGGATTGAAGGTAATTTCTAATGATATACTCACAATAAATTATTTACTTTCGAAGGTTTTAATTGAAAATAATTCAATTACACTTACAAATAAAGACATAGAACTAATTTTTACTGGAAAGCCTAAAGAAGGTTTTATGTTTAATGAATACTCAGAAGTGTGTTTTTTTTCAAATGAGTGCAAAGAATTAGACTTATATCGGGAAAATATAGAAAAATTAGATTGCGATTATAAAAAAGCATTAGCATTAATTTTAATGCGACGAGCAATGATTCGCAAAATGCCATATTCACGTTTTAATATTTCTTGGGAAAAAATTGTTCAATTAAGAGATGAGGAATATAGTTACAAAAAATATAAAAGAAAAAGGGCTTATCATAATCAATCATTTAGATATCATTTTATTGAAAATGTGAATGAATATAATGAAGCCATATTTGATAACCTTAAAAAGAACTTATCTTTAAATGATGATATTTTTAATGTGCTTGGTAAAGTAGAGGCTGATATTATTTATTTAGATCCACCATATACAGGCACAATGAATAATTATTTTGGATTTTATGGTATATTAGATGAATATATTATTGGGGAAAAGTTGCAACCATTTGAAAATAATTTTATTAATAAAAAAACATCACTCGAACTATTTGATAAGTTATTTTCAAAATTAAATAATTTTAAATACTGGTATTTAAGCTATAACAATTCTTCATATCCAACTAAAGAACAACTTATAGAGCTTTTAGAAAAATATTCAAATAATGTAAAAATAGTTGAAAAGCCCCATGTTTATAAAATTACAGGGAAAGAGAATAAAAAAGTAAATATGGAATATTTATTTATTGTAGAAAACACAAATATAACTTCAGAATAAGTGTATTATATGAATGAGCAGAATTATGAAACATATTGGAGCTTAACAAATGCATATACTAATTATGATGGAGATTTGTTTTTAAAAGTATTAGAAATTTGTATTAATTTTATTGATGAATTTCAAAATGAAGAATACAGTTCTGAGAAGTATGATAAACTCCAATTAAAAGTACAATCTATAACAAGAATAAATTTAATTTCTGTAAGAAAAGCGATTAACCTATTAGTAAAGCTAGGATTTATTAATTCTTTTTTAAAATCCTATCAAAAGGAATCTCTAGAATATATAAGTGCAAAAACTCATAGAAGACGCAAAGTTATTTTTTCAAAAATTGTATATTCTTTTTCAAGTTTTAATAAATCTGTTAAAAATGATTCTAAATTACATCAGTTAAACTTTTTAATTAATACTTTAGTTGAAATTGGTAACTTATCAAAAGAAGATATAATTTCATTAATGCTAGTTGATATAGAAAGTGTTGAAAAAGGTTATGTGTTGAGAGAAGAACTAGATTTATATGTTAATAAAGCGAAAGAAATAAATTTTATTGAAAGAAAATATAATCAAATTGGATATTTAATAAACCTTTTAAGAAAACTTGATGATATAGTTTTTGTAAATAATAATTTGTATTTTACTGAAGATGCAAAACAAATTTTTGGTGAATCCTTTGAAATAGTAACAAAAAAACGTAATTCTTATTTGCATTTAATATATAAAAATCAATTAAAAGAAGAAAGTTTTTCAGTATATGAAGATGAAAAATGTATGGTTGAAAAATTATCTTATCCAACTTTGATTGCAAGTCATATAAAACCTTTTATAAAATCAAATGACAATGAAGCTTATGATCCAAATAATGGCATATTACTAAGCAGAAATATTGACTCTTTATTTGATTTAGGTTACATAACATTTGCAGATAACGGAAAAATTATTGTTTCAAATAATATAAAACAAGATGTGAAAGATTTTATTTCAAATTATTCACTAGATGAAAGATTTATAAATGCAAAAAGATTAGAGTATTTAGAATATCATAGAAATGAAGTATTTAAAAAAGCATAAACAAAAATTAACTAAACAAATCTAATTAAATGAATCTCTTCAAATCGTTTTTTACCATAAGTGCATTTACCTTACTATCAAGAATTACAGGATTACTACGTGAAATACTTATAGCAAGAGCATTTGGGGCAGGTGTCTTAACTGATGCGTTTAATGTAGCATTCCGCTTACCCAATCTATTGCGTAGATTATTTGCAGAAGGTGCATTTTCTCAAGCTTTTGTACCAATACTAGCAGAATACAAAAGCAAACAAGATAAACAAAATGTAAAATATTTACTAGATGCTGTTTCTATTTGCCTTTCATGGGTGCTAGTTTTAACAGTATTAATTGGCATTATAGCAGCCCCAATACTCGTAAAACTAATTGCATCTGGATTTCATGCAGATGCACATACTTACCAAACAACAGTAGATTTAACAAGAATAATGTTTCCATATATCGGATTTATGTCAATGGTTGCATTTTCTTCTGCTATACTAAATAGCTACAATAAATTTTCAATTCCTGCATTTACACCTGTACTACTTAATGTAAGTTTTATTGTCTTTGCTATGGTTTTCTCTGGCGATATTTACATGCAAGGTGTTGCTGTTTTTATTGGCGGATTACTACAATTAGCCATACAAGTGCCAGCATTACATAAATTAGGCATGCTACCAAGATTGAGTATATCATATGCTCAATTTAAGAAAGCAGTAAAATTTGATGGTGTAAAAAGAATTGCTAAACAAATGGTACCTGCAACATTAGCAGTTTCAGTAGCACAAATTAGCTTAATTATTAACACAAATATTGCATCTAGTTTAAAAGCAGGTAGTGTTTCTTGGTTATCATATGCTGACCGCTTAATGGAATTTCCAACAGCTTTACTTGGCGTCGCATTAAGCACGATATTAATGTCAAACCTAAGCAAATCAATAGCAAGTAAAGATTATAAACAATATTCAGCTACATTAGATTGGGGATTGCAGTTTATGCTAATTCTCACAATTCCATGTGCAATTGGCTTGTTTTTATATGGAGAAGCCTTATGTGCTACTTTATTTAATTACGGTAAATTTAATGCTCATGATGTAGAAATGACAAGTAAAGCATTAACTTTTTATGGTATTGGTATCATCGGATTAATTGCTGTAAAAATTCTTGCTCCAGGCTTTTATGCTCAACAAAATATAAAAACACCCGTAAGAATTGCAATAATTGTGCTAGTATTAACACAAATTATGAATATATTATTTGTGCCTAGCTTATCTCATACAGGGCTAGCCCTTTCAATTGGTTTAGGAGCTTGTATTAATGCTATTCTTTTATTAATTGGATTAATAAAATCAAAAGCATATACTAGTCAATTTCACATTAAAAATTGGCTTATTTTTATTATAAAAATCGCTATTGCAACTAGCATAATTGGGATGATTATGTACTATATAAATAGCTCTGTAAATTGGGTTGAAATGAATAAAACACCTGTTTTAAGAATAGTTTACCTACTTGGTAGCATAGCAATTATGGGCATAGTATATTTTTTAAGCTTATATATTATGAAGTTAGATATAAGAAAATGGCTAAGAAAATAAACAAATAAAATTAAAGTAAAAATATGTTAGCAAAAAGAATAATTCCTTGTTTAGATGTAACAAATGGCAGAGTGGTTAAAGGCACTAATTTTATAGGCTTAAAAGATGCAGGCGACCCTGTACTTATAGCACAAAAATACAATGATGAAGGTGCTGATGAAATTACATTCTTAGACATTACTGCAACTAGCGATGGCAGAGATATAATATTACCAATTATTGAAGCAGTAGCAAATAAAGTTTTTATTCCTTTAACTGTAGGTGGAGGAATTAAAAGCATTGAAGATGTAAAATCACTACTAAATGCTGGTGCAGATAAAGTAAGTATTAATTCAGCTGCAATAAAAAGACCTGAATTAATTCAAGAAATTTCATCTTACTATGGTTCTCAATGCCTAGTAGTTGCAATTGATGCAAAGTGCATTGGCGAAAATAAATGGAATATCTTTAGTCATGGTGGCAGAGTAGATACAGGAATAGATGCTCTTGAATGGGCAAAAACTGTTGAAAATCTTGGAGCTGGAGAAATTTTACTTACTAGCATGGATAGAGACGGTACAAAATCAGGATTTTATTTAGAACTGACTAAATCAATTAGTATAAATGCAAATATTCCAATTATTGCAAGTGGTGGAGTAGGTAATTTACAGCATCTTGTAGATGGAATTACTATAGGGAAAGCAGATGCAGTGCTAGCTGCTAGCATATTCCACTTTGGCGAATATACAATCAAACAAGCTAAAACATATCTACAAGAAAATAATATAAAAATACGTGCATAAATGTTTGCGTTATTAGAAAAATTATGGCAGAATATGAGGGAAAGTACTTAGTGATTTTGCTTGTTCAAGCTACATTAAGTTGCTACAATTAAAAATATAAATTAGAATTTATTTAGAGTAGAGTAACATTATGGTTTATCCTGTCCATACCGTTGGGGGTTCTTCTGGTGGAAGAGCTGCCTCTATAGTTCGTAGACTTCAGAATAATGAAATACGTAACGTACGTGCAGAAAAATCTAGGAGTTTTTCTAGCCCTAGGACTTCGTCTTTATCTGCAGGTCATAACCCAAACGCTCACACTAGATTTTCTTTACCTGTAGCAAATACAAATACAAATACAGGAAATAATACAACAGAAAGAGAAATTCCTCTATCTATTGCATATAGCTTATTATCAATATTTTCTTCATCGCCTTCATTTAATACTGATGAATTACCAAAACTGCCTAAATCTCTTGGCAATTTAAAAACATCTCAACCAAATAATCTCAATAACAGAGGAACAACAAGAAAATCATCTGTTAATAGTAGAACAACCAGTTCTGTGATTAATGGTGGCGAAAGCACATTTCCATTTACAAAAGTTGAAGCATCAAGAGAAACTGAAGAAACACCTGATGATATTGCACAAAGACAATTTAAATATAATATATTTTCTGTTTTAGATGAAAAACTTGGCACAAATTATGCCCAAAGATTTACAAATGATAAATATAGTCATTTCTCAAGTGGCACAATGTCTGATATGGAAATTTCTAGCCAAGCTGTAGAACAAGCAGGGGGCTTAGCTGCTTACTTTATGCAACAAAAATTATTCAGTGAATTACATAAAAAATCTGCTCAACCCGTGTTAGTAGCAGCGTAAATCGGAAATATCATAAATAAATGTTTTTATATAATATCTTAAAGCCTTTGCTCTTTAAATTAGATGCAGAGGTTTCACACAATCTTACTTTAAAATCTCTTAAAATTCTTAATTGCCTTGGTTTATTAAAGCTAATAGCCAATGTTAGTAATATAAACACAAACCAGAGCAAGCAAGTTCTTGGTATCCATTTTAAAAATAAAATTGGCTTAGCAGCTGGTTTAGATAAAAACGGCGACTACATTGATGTTTTAGGCAATCTTGGATTTGGATTTATTGAAATTGGAACAGTAACACCAAAACCTCAAGGCGGAAATCCTAAACCTAGGTTATGGAGAATACAAGATAAAAATAGCATAATCAATAAAATGGGCTTTAATAACAAAGGTGTTGATTATCTTGTTAATAATGTAAAAAAATCACAATGGGTTAAACATGGTGGAGTTATTGGCATCAATATTGGAAAAAATGCCTCAACTTCAATTGAAGATGCAAATAGTGATTACTTAATTTGTTTAGAGAAAGTATATAATTACGCTAGTTATATAACTGTTAATATTTCATCTCCAAATACTTCTGGATTACGCAATTTACAAAGTGGAGATGCATTTTCTGCTTTGTTAAAATGCATTAAAGAAAAGCAAAATGATTTAAGTAAAATACATAGTAAATATGTTCCTATTTTCATCAAAATTGCACCTGATTTAAGCGAGCAAGATGTTAAATTTATTGCTGATTCATTAATAGGCTACAAAATTGATGGAGTGATTGCTACAAATACTACTATTGATAAATCCATGCTACCTGAACACCAAAGATTTGAAGGTGGATTATCTGGAAATTTGGTAAAAAATCAGTCAAATTATATTTTAGAAATTTTAGCCCGTGAAATAAATGGCAAAATCCCAATTATTGGCGTTGGTGGGATTGAATCATCTCAAGATGCTAATCATAAAATAAAATTAGGTGCTTCATTAGTACAAGTATACAGCGGATTAATTTATCAAGGACCTAGTTTAGTAAAAGACTGTATTCAACAAGTAAATTAATGAAATTTTATAAAGTCTCAAGATAATATCAGTGCAGTATAGCTAAAAGTAACTTAAACATAACAAATATGAAAATTAATTATGATTTAGCTATAAACCCCCATGAAGCCTAGCAAATATAGTTAAAAAATAGTAAAATACAGTATTTTATTAATCTAAGAAAAATACAAATTATTGTATTGGAACATCTATATGAAATTAAAATTCACCTTATCTACCTTATCTTTATTGTTAACTATGTCTATTAGTACGGCATCATTAGCAAATTCAGGAGCAGAACCTCAACAAGCTAAGCCAGATGCAAGCAAAGGTGAAGCAATATATACAAAAGGCCTTGCAGATAAAAATGTCCCTGCTTGCTTAAGTTGCCATGGTGCAAATGGTAATTCTGGCGGTGGTGCAAATCCTAAATTAGCAGGACAACACAGTGCCTATGTTTACAAACAATTACAAGATTTTAAACATAAAAAAGACCGTAATAATGCAATTATGAGTCCTTATGCTGCTAGCATGTCAGAACAAGAAATGAAAGATGTCTCTGCATACTTAGCTCAACAAAAAATCAAAATTGGTAGCACAAAAACTACCCAAGGTATGGAATTAGGGCAAAAAATTTATCGTGCAGGTATTGCATCTAAAGCTGTTCCTGCTTGTGCGGCTTGTCATGGACCGGCTGGTGCTGGTATTCCTGCTCAATATGCAAGAATCGGCGGGCAATGGTCAGATTATACAAAAGCTCAACTTATGGCTTTCAAAAACGAATCTCGTAAAAATAGCTCACAAATGGCAACAATTGCATCACGTATGTCAGATAAAGAAATTGAAGCTGTTTCTGATTATATCGCTGGATTAAAATAATCAATATTTTAATAAAACTTATGGATTCCCACCTACGTGGGAATGACTCTTTTCTTTAAGCATGCTCTGTATAAATATTTAATTAAAAAATTAAATTTACCTAAGATTATATGATTTCAGCACCACTAACTAGCATATTACTTGGTGCTATCTCTGCCCTTATTACGCTTCATTATTCAAGCAGTTTAATTAGCTTTGAATATTTATCTCAAATATTTAGCCTTTTTGTATTTATTACCATTTTACTATATTGCATTAATGGGTTACGCTTAATTTATACATTAAATCCAAAGCAAATTAGATATAAATTAAATAATATTCAAAAAATTTCTACTATTAATAAAATATATAAAATACCGCTAATATCTGCTTATTTATCGCATATTTTCTTTAAATATAAGCTAGGAAAGTTATTTTATATATGTATTATGCTATATATTAGCTCTTTTATGATATTTTTCTCATATGCAAATTATAGAAGTAGCCAAAGGATAAATGCAAGACTAGAAAGTAGTTTGTATAATACTGTAGAAAATCTTAACATTAAAATTACTAGCATACCTATACAAAAAGATTATGGCTTACAGTTTGAAGCTGATGTTATTAATCTATCATCAGAAGTGGAAAAAACTCATATTAAACATATTTTAATCAATACATACGAGTCATTTTACGATAATCAAAGTAAGCAAAATGAACAAAATAATAATGATGAAATAAAAACCAATTTCATACCTAAAGTAGGCGAGGTTTGGAAGTTGCCCTTAAAGCTAAAACCGCCTTACGCAAATCAAAATCCATATATTTTTGATTATGAATTTTATCTATTTCATAATAATATACATGCTTTAGCAAGCCTAAACCTAACTAAACAAGCATCAAATATTGTAAAAGTTAAAGAGGCATCAATTTTTGATTTTACTTTTATTGAGCAAACCAGATTTTATATACAAAATAAAATTACCCCATTTATACAAAATTTAAAATGGAAAAATGTAATAATTGCTTTAATTATTGGTAATCAAAGTCAAATTTCAACCGATGAATGGAATTTATTTAATAATTCAGGAATTGGGCATTTGATTTCAATTTCTGGATTACACATTACGATGATTGCATTGTTTACGTCATCTTTACCATTATTTTTTATGAAACGATATCCACAAATGTTATTTTATATTGATAAAAGATATGTGTGCGGGATTGTTGGTTTAATATTTTCAGGAATTTATACATTAATTAGTGGAGCTCAAATACCTGCTCAACGTACATGGATTATGTTATGTATTATGTTTTTTGCATATGTACGGCTTGGACTAACCACTAGCTTAATGATTTCTGCTTTAATTATTATGTTACTTGACCCGTGGTGTGTAGGCAGTGCTAGCTTTTGGCTATCATTTGGTGCAGTTGGAATAATGATATTTATTGGAACAAGAATTACAAAAATCGGCACATGGAGAACAAGCAAATTATGGCTAATTACTAAAGCACAGCTTGCAATTAGCTTAGCCATGATTCCAATTTCTATATTTATTTTTAGTAAATTTTCATTAGTATCGCCTTTAGCAAATGCTGTTGCAATTCCAATTATTAGTTATATTATTTCGCCATTATTACTTTTATCAACTTTTCTATGCTTTATTTTGCCTGAATTTATTATCATCTTTTTATTTAAAACAGCTGATTTTATACTAGATTTAGTAATGGTTTGGTGTAGTTACATTTGCAAATTTGCTTTTGCTTACGGCGATGTTGCTTCGCCTAGTATTTTTATTTTTGTAATTTCTTTGATTGGTAGTATCTGCTTAATTTTACCTTACAAATGGCGATGGTACGGCTTAGTTATGTTTATTCCTTTATTTTTACATAAAAATGCTAAGCTTAATCAAAATGAGGCATTAATTACTTTTTTTGATGTTGGCCAAGGTAGTAGCGTTTTAATTTCTACAGCAAATCATCATGTTTTATTTGATATTGCTCAAGCAAATGGCAAAAATGTAGTAGCAGATAAAATTATCATTCCTTCCATTAAGCAGTTTGGTATTCATAAATTAGATAAATTACTTGTAAGCCATTCGGATAAAGACCATAGCGGAGGACTGAATTCCATTTTAAAAAGTGATATTAAAATCGATGAACTTGTAGTTGGAATTGATTTAAATCACGATTTATTAACTGATGCAAAAGCAATTAATAGCATAAAACTTGAACAGTGTAAGCCTGATACTTGGGAGTACGATGGCGTTAGTTTTGCTGTGCTTTATCCTTTATATAATAATGATTTTGGACAAAAAACCAATTATAACAGCTGTGTTTTAAAAATCATGGCAGGTGCTACATCTTTATTGCTAACTGCTGATATTGAAAAACCTCAAGAGTACATATTAGGAGATACATACAAAGAATTACTGAAATCAGATGTGATGCTAGCTCCGCATCACGGTAGTAAAACTTCATCAACTATTGATTTTTTGAATTTAGTGCAACCTAAAGATATCATTATTCAGGCAGGTTTTTTAAACATGTACAAACACCCACATAAAAATGTTTTGGATAATTATGCAAGCATTAATTCTAATGTTTACCGTACGGATAAGCATGGTGCAATTCAGGTAATAATTAAACAGAATAGTTATGAAATTATAGCTCAAAAAATTAAGTATAAAAGGTATTGGGGGTTGGATTTTTATTAGTTTTTTATTACATAAGCATTCTTTCGTAGCATAAAATATACAAACTTATATCAAATCTGAGAGTGTTATTTAAGTAGAGCATATATTATAATAAAGAAAAATCATAGGAAAAAAATAAATGTTAAACTGTAAATTATGTAAAAGTGAAGAGATAAGGAAGAATGTAAAGATAAGAGGA
>JBJOQB010000067.1:0-4132 GCA_046050125.1 Pseudomonadota bacterium | reverse complement strand
GATACATACCTATATCCAATTAAAGCCATTTGATATATGGCATAATGTTGATTATATACATGGATATGCTTTATTTAACCATAATTTAATTGCAATTAGCGTAAAATATCAGCATAAAACATATACATATTTCATTTTAAAATATGGTGTACCAAAAATTTTATTTAAAGATTTGCGTACGATAATTTATTATTTAATGTAATACAGCCAAATCAAAAAATTTATATAGCTAAATCATAATACTTGGCATATTTGTTATTATTAAAATTATAAAACTACATTCTTAATCAAAATAAATATAGCAATTGCAATTAATATATAAGAAAATCCTAGTTGCGTATGACGTTCGGATATTTTGACAGATAATTTTCTCCCGATTAACATACCTGATATAGTTGATAATGAAAATAACATAGTAGTTTGGCTAGGTGGGTGAATGCCATGAATAACAGATGATATAACTCCGCCACAGCTAACTAAAGCTATAACCATAAGTGATGTTGCGACTACACCATGCATAGATACATTAGTAAACCTTTTAAGTAATGGCACAATAATAAACCCGCCACCAACTCCAATTAAGCCAGACATAAAGCCAGCTAAAGCACCAACTCCACTTAAAAATATACCTGTGATCCAATTCCATTCAAAACGCCCATTTCTTGGATTTATGCGACTAATTATTTTATTATGATTTAAATTAGATGAAGATAATTCAGAATGTAGATTAAAATTTGCTAAAATTAACCTTGTCGCTACAATTAGCATAACAAGAGCAAATAATATAAAAAGTAAATTTTGAGGCAGTTTTTTGGATACATATATTCCTACAAAACTAAAAGGAATGCCCATAGAAACCATAAGTAAAGCAGCTTTATATCTTACAATTCCTTTGCGTATGCCAGAAATTGCTCCAATACTAGCACCGCTTGCAATAGCAATTAGTGAAATAGGCATGGCTTGATGAATTGAAAGACCTGCAAGGCTAACTAAAGCTGGTAATGCTATCATGCTTCCACCTGCTCCTGTAATTCCAAGTACTCCGCCCACAGTTAATCCAATATATATGTATATCAACATGTTAATGTATGTAAATTTATTTTTAATGAATTATAGCAAAGTTTTCAGTATTTTTTTGTCAATATTATCAGAATGTGAAATTTATTATTGAGAGTGTTATTTATAGATAGTTATATAATACAAATTATACATATGCTTCATACCTGCGAAGGCAAGTATTCAGAAACATAAACCATGGGCATGACACTTATTTTTAATCAAAATATTATAATTAAATATTTTTCTAAAAGATATCTATAGATAACATTCTCTTATTATTTAATTATATTAAATGAATTTAGCCATAGTTACTCAGATGATATAAATCAGTATATAATTAAATCTAAATAAAAAATGAATAAAGATAAACTTAGTATGAAACCTAAACCACAGATTCAAGCATTTTTTGATAATACAACAAGTACAATTAGCTATATCATATACGATGAAATGTGCGGGCATGGTGCAATAATTGACCCTGTACTAGATTATAATTTTAAATCAGCACAAATTAAAACAGAGTTCGCAGATAATCTAATTCAATTCGTAAAAGAACATAATTTAACTATTGATTGGATTTTAGAAACCCATGTACATGCTGACCATATATCTGCTGCTCAATATCTTAAAAAAATTCTTAATCCAAATGCAAAAATTGCTATAGGTAAACGTATTAAAGGTGTGCAATCAGTATTTAAGAAAATATTTAACTTGGATAATAATTTTAATGCAGATGGTTCACAGTTTGATTATTTATTTGAAGATGAAGAATTTTTTACAATTGGTAAATTAACAGCTCAAGCTCTTTTTGTCGCAGGGCATACTCCCGCAGATGTCGCTTATAAAATTGATGATGCAATTTTTGTAGGCGATACTATCTTCATGCCTGATGTTGGTACAGCAAGATGTGATTTTCCTGAAGGTAATGCACAGCATTTATATCAATCAGTGCAGAAATTATTATCTTTTCCTGAGCATACACGCTTATTTATGTGTCATGATTACCCAACAGGTAATCGTGAAGTGCAATGGCAAAGTAGCGTTCTAGAACAAAAAATGCATAATATTCATGTAAATGATAGCATCAACGAAGAGCAGTTTGTAAACATGAGAAATGCAAAAGATGCGAATTTAGATATGCCTACTTTAATTTGGCCATCAATACAAATTAATATTAGAGCGGGAAATTTTCCACAAGCAGAAGATAACCAAACTACTTATTTAAAAATTCCTCTAAAATTCTAAAAAGGTTGAAAGGTAGATAAAATGCAGATGCTGGTAAATTATCCATGGCTACAGCAAGCTAAACAGCAATTATTAGATATTGCTAGGCACAATTCACAAGCTTTGCTTTTGCATGGTAGTCAAGGTATTGGTAAAAAAAGCTTAAGTTTGTGGTTGGCTAAAATTTTATTATGCGAAAATATTATAACTAATAATAGTTGTAATCACTGCCAATCATGCCATTTATTTGATATATTCCAACACCCTGACTTGCATATACTTGATTATACGGATGAAAAAAGTACTGAATCTAACTCTAACTCTAACTCTAACTCTAGTAGTACTAGTAATAACACTATTGGTATAGATAAAATTCATCATCTTATTGAGCAATTACAGCAAACTCCGCATATGGGTAAAAGGCAAGTTGTAGTTATTTATACGATTGAAAAATTGACTATCCCTGCATCAAATGCATTGCTAAAAACATTGGAAGAACCAAATAATACAACAACATTTATTTTAGTTAGCCATAATAGAAAACAGGTTTTAGCGACAATATTATCTCGTTGTATTAGCATGAATATTCCACAACCTAGTACAGAGCAAGGTAATGAGTGGATAAAACAGAATAACCATAATATGCCAAGTGCTATTATGCACTTATTTGCACATAAACCACTAATGACTAGAAATTATGATGAAAACATATACAATAATACTATTCAATTTTTAATTAAGCCAAATATTAATGAATTAAAAATAGATTCAAAAAAGACACAACAACTAGAGCAAATATTGAATATTTGTAGTTATTGGGTGTTTGATTTGCTATATTATATATATAGTGGTAAAACTAAGTATTTTAAAGAAATATCATCGCTCAAAATTGATATAAATAAAATATCAGTGGATAATGTTTATACTTGTTGGAACCAATTAACGGATATTTACAAACATAGTAATGCAAATATTAATCAGAAATTGGTTTTGTCGATGTTTGTTTATGCATATCAAGATATTTTTAAATATTAAAATATTATATATAGCAGAATAAAATAGTAATTAGTGTGAAAATATTAGAGATAATCAAATAATAATTAAAGGATATACATGGAAGGCAATGTCCTAGATGCAGTTGCGAATAATGTTAACAGCAATTCAAAAGAAGCTAGTGCATTAAATAATTTACCTAGATTTAGTTTAGCAATTCCAGATAAATTATCTCTGTACACGGCATATATGCCATATATTAAAAATGGAGGCTTGTTTGTATCTACGCCTGTTGGAGTTGATACTAAGTATAAATTAGGGCAGTTAGTATTAATTGATTTTAAATTGAGTAATAATCCTGTAATTAGCTTTGTTGGTACAGTAGTTTGGATTTGTCCTGTAAGTGCCGCACATCGAGTAAGTGGATTGGGCGTAGAATTGCCTGATGATGAAACAAGCCGAAAATTAAGACAAAATATTGAGAGTAGTTTGGGGCAGGCATTGAATTCATCACGTGCTACTCATATTTTATAGTATTTTTTCATATCTTATATAATTAAATTCATTCTAAGAAATTTTTAGAGTGATATCAATTTGGGTTATAATATAGAACTTAGTGCTTTATATTATAAAACCATGTTTATAGATTCACATTGCCATATCGATTTTCCTGAATTATACGCTGATATTTATAATCTCGTGCAGAATATGAAAAATAATAATGTAAGCCATGCCTTATGTGCTTGTGTTACATTAGAAGACTTTCCAAGTTTGCATGAAAAGATATCAAAACTGCCGAATTTCTTTGCTTCCGTTGGTGTTCATCCTGATTATGAGGATTTAACTGAACCAACTG
>JBJOQB010000066.1:0-8457 GCA_046050125.1 Pseudomonadota bacterium | reverse complement strand
AACAAACTTTGTTTATCTAGTATTATTATAACTAAACAGTGTATCAAACATATTACATGATATATTAAATTATATCTAGGTTGAATTAATAAATAGCAAATAAATTGATAAACTCTATCGTAGTTGTTACATTTGATAAATTAATCTAATAAATGTAAATGATTTATATTTAATTTATATTTATACTACAGTAGTTATTTACATAAATTTAGATATAATAAATATACATCTATAGATTGGGAATAATAATGAATAATGAAATGCATATTGATTTACAAAAATTTGATAGAATTGTTTATGTAGTATCTGACGGTACAGGTATAACAGCTGAAAAATTCTCTACATCTTTACTAGCTCAATTCGATATGAGTTATCACATAATTCGCATACCATTTATAGATAGCATAGAAAAGGCTTTAACTTTAGTAGATAAAATAAATAGTGCAAATCATCATAGCAAACCAATTCTATTTACTACATTAGTTAATCAACAAATTAGCACAATTGTACACACCAGCAATGCATTTATTGTTGATTTATTCCAAGCTTTTGTACAACCCTTAGAACAAGAATTACGCTTAAAATCAAGTCATGCAATTAATCGTTCACATCAAATTGGTAATATTGAAACTTATGAAAAACGTATTGAAGCTATTAATTTTGCACTTGGTCATGATGATGGACAAAGCCATACCAATTTAGCACAAGCTGATATTATTTTAGTGGGAGTATCTAGAAGTGGTAAAACACCAACATCATTATACTTAGCAATGCAACATGGATTAAAAGCAGCTAATTATCCATTAATACCAGAAGATTTTGAGCGTTTAGAATTACCAAGTATATTACTTAAATTCAAAGATAAATTATTCGGTTTAACTATTGACCCTAATCGACTTTCAGATATTCGTCATGAACGTAAGCCACATAGTGTATATGCTAGCTTGCAAAATTGTCGTTATGAAGTTTTAGAAGCTGAAAAATTAATGCGAAGACATAATATTGAGTGCTTATCTACAACACATAAATCAATCGAAGAAATTGCTACGACCATATTACAAAGAATATTTGGCTAAATTTAAACTTGAGCATTTGATTTCAGTCAAATATATTTTATTGTTGAATTTTTGATAAAATCAATTGTCTATCTATTAAAGATATATTCAACATATATTCTATGATATAGAATATAAAGAGGTAGTAATAATCGTCATATAGCTATTATATCCCATAAATTTAAATTAAAAAGAAGGAGATAAGTATGATAGAGTTCGCATTAAAAGATTTTCCTCATGTAGATATGCTACAATCTAGTGCTGAAGAAATTTTTGCAATTATTGGTAGAAAGATTGATAAGCAAGGGGCAATGTTAGTCGAAGATATTAAGGTATATTTAACTAAACTACAAAGTGCTATTTTTGAAGACGAAAAGCATTCAGTTGAAACTGAAAAAGTTGATGAACATGGCAAATTCAAAATAGAAACTAGAGTAACCCTCAAGCAAAAAACCTATCCTTTGCGTGATTTAATGAATCATGCAATCCAAAACCAAGAAAGTATTATTTATACAGCAAAATAATATACATCTTATCGTAAAAACATAGCTAAATTTATATAAATAATTTGTAGGGTTTAGCTATGAATATTATAAATATAAAACATAATACAATGAAATTAATCACAGCAATTATAAAACCATTTAAACTAGATGATTTAAGAGCATCATTATCTGAGCTAAACATTGGTGGAATGACAGTAACTGAAGTTAAAGGCTTTGGTCGTCAAAAAGGACATGCAGAGCTTTATCATGGTGCTGAATACATGGTAGATTTTTTACCTAAATATAAAATTGAGATTTTAGTTAATGATGTCGATGTTGATAATATCATTGATGTCATTATATCTTCTGCCCAAAGTGGTAAAATTGGCGATGGTAAAATTTGGGTTACTGCAGTGGATAAGGTTGTACGCATTCGCACAGGTGAAATGAATGAGAATGCAATCTAGCATCATTTTTTATAAAAAAACTCAAAATTTAATTTTTTTATTGTCTAGATTAATGATAATAATACACATATAATGTATATCATTTATATATTCTTCATAAAGTATGGTACAAATTAACCCAGTTGCTTTTAAAATAGGTGGCTTTGCTATTCATTGGTATGGATTAATGTATTTAATTTCATTCATTCTTGCCTCTGTTCTTATGCGTTATCGTATAAAAAAATATCAACAATATAAAAATTGGACATTTAAAGAAGCAGATGATTTGCTTTTTTACTGCATTTTAGGTGTTGTGGTTGGTGGTAGAGCTGGGTATGTACTGTTTTATCAATGGGCTTACTATAGCCAAAATTTACAAGAAATATTTAAAGTTTGGCATGGTGGAATGTCCTTTCATGGTGGATTAATTGGTGTGCTAGTTGCCATATTGTTATTTTCATATAAGACTAAAAAAACATTCTTTACAATCAGTGATTTTATTGCACCATTAGTACCAATTGGTTTGTTTTTTGGTAGAATTGGTAATTTTATAAATGGCGAGTTGTGGGGTCGCATGACTACATCAAGCTGGGGCATGGTTTTCCCTGCAGCTGGAGATAGCCTAACTAGACACCCATCACAACTGTATCAAATGGCTACGGAAGGTTTAGTATTATTTATCATTTTATGGGCATATCTACATAAGCCTAGGGTTGCAGGTACTGCCTCTGGATTATTTTTGTTTTTCTATGGCAGTTTAAGATTCTTTACAGAGTTTTTCCGTGAACCAGATGCATTTTTAGGTCTACAAGCATTAGGCTGGACTATGGGGCAATGGCTATGTTTACCAATGATAGGACTAGGTGCAACTATTCTATTTTTAGGCGAAATGAAAAATATGTGGAGTGGTAAATTTAGCATGATTCATTTTGGTAAAAAGAAAAATATTAAATCTTTAGAAACAATACCAGAAAATGATGATGCTGAAGATATTAAAGATGATAAAGAAGAGAATAAATAATGAAACAGTACCTAGATTTGTTAAATTTTTTAGTTCAAGATGGTAAATTTAAACCTGATAGAACTGGTACAGGTACATTTAGCACTTTTGGCTATCAAATGCGATTTGACTTAAGCCAAGGTTTTCCAATGTTAACTACTAAAAAATTACATTGGAAAAGCATTGTACACGAGCTTTTATGGTTTTTAAGTGGCGATACAAACATATCTTATTTACAAAAACATGGTGTAAGAATATGGAATGAATGGGCTGATGAAAATGGCAATTTAGGACCTGTTTATGGCAAGCAATGGCGTAGCTGGCAAACCCCAAATGGCGGATATATTGACCAAATTAAAAATTTAATGCATGGATTAAAAAATAATCCAGATTCTAGACGTCATTTAGTTGTTGCTTGGAATCCAAGTGATGTTGATAGCATGGCATTACCACCTTGTCATTGTCTATTTCAATTTTATGTACATGATAATAGATTGTCTTGCCAGCTTTACCAAAGAAGTGCAGATGTGTTTTTAGGTGTACCTTTTAACATTGCAAGTTATGCCCTATTAACTTATTTAATTGCACAACAATGTGATTTTGAGGTTGGCGATTTTGTATGGACAGGCGGAGATGTGCATTTGTATGCTAATCATATAGAACAAGCAAAATTACAGCTCTCACGTGTGCCAACAGTTTTGCCAAAACTTAGTTTAATTGATAAACCTGAAGATATTTTTTCATATAATTTTGATAGCATATTGCTTGAAAATTACATAGCACAGGATTCAATCAGTGCAAAGGTTTCAGTATAATATGCAAATTTTTTTATTAACGGGTGGTATTGGAACTGGAAAAAGCTTAGCTACAACTCATTTATCAAAACACAATATTGGAATTGTAGATACTGATGAAATAGCTAAACTTATAACCGCTAAAAATGGGGTTGCTATTCCGCTGTTAGTAAATGCATTTGGTCAAGAAATCTTAAATGATAATGAAGAACTTAATCGTTCTTACCTGCGTAATTTAGTATTTAATAACCCTGTAATTAAAATTCAATTAGAAGATATTTTACACCCATTAATACAAGTACATGCAATGCAAAAAGCACAGTACTTACAATATATTAAGCCTTATCTTAGGTATATATTTTATGTTGTGCCTCTTTTTATAGGGCGTAATCAAGCATTTTGGCAATCTCAAGTGCAAAAAGTGGTGAGTATTGAAGCATCTTACAGTGTGCGTGTGCAACGGATTATGCAACGTGGTTTAAGTCAAGATATGGCAACAAAAATTATCCAACAACAACCAAGCAATGAAGAGTATCGAGCTGTTGCTGATTATGTAATTGAAAATAATTCGGGATATGCAGAGTTTATAGCAAAGCTAGATGATTTACATACAAGTAAACTGATATAGCTTAAGTATAGCTAAATAACTATTTTACAAATTATCTAGCTATAAAAGTAGTTTTTTATACGGTCAAATTAAAATGGAAATTGCATACCACTTGGTAACATATCTTTTAAACTTCCCATATTATTTTGTGTTTTTTCTTGAATTTGATTAAAGGCATGTGTGAATGCTGCAGTTACTAAATCTTCAACTGTTGTTGCATCTTCCTCAACATCGTCAACATTAATATCTTTAAACAAACTACGGTCTATTTTTACGCTAACAATTTCATAGTTACATGTCATTACTACTTCTACTAATCCAGCACCTGCTTGACCCGTAACTTGAGTTTTGCCTAATTCTGCTTGAGTTTTAGCTAATTCTTCTTGCATTTTTTTAGCTTTTTGCATAAGCTGTGCCATATTTTTTCCACCGAACATTATGTATCCTTTTTATGTAAATATAGATAAATTCATTTAATATACTATTTGATTACTGAATTGTATTTAAATCCTTGAATTTAGCTATAATATTATAATAAATCATTATAGCATCATTTTACATAAGGAATAATAAAATTGCAGTTTAATCAAGCGATTAATTACGATGAATATGCATTTGCACAAAAAATTATAGCACAGTCATTTTTTGAATGGTTATTAACTAACAAATTTATTAGTGTTAATGATAATCAAGAAGATATCAATATTTACGAATTAGGCTGTGGTAGTGGTTTTTTAAGTGAGGTTATATATAATTATTTTACTAAAAATATAAATAAACAAAGCATAAGACTAAACTTAAATTTAGTTGATGTATCTGAAAACATGCTAAAAATGTGTAAAACTAAGCTGGAAAATTTAGAACATAATCAAATTAATCTAAGCTATGTAAATGCAAATGCAGAGTATTTAAAAATTAATGAGAATATAAATAATATTATACTCTCAAACATGTGTATGCAATGGTTTGATGATATAAACATATATATTAAAAATAATATTGCTAACTCAAAATTAATTGCATTTACTGTTCCCACTACAAATAGTTTCGCTAATTGGCAAAATATACATGATGAATTAGGCATAAAATGTGCTTTACATCAACTAATATCTCCACAAATTATTAAAGAATATGCATACATAAAACATGTAGAATTTATGCATATACCAATTGAATTTTCATCAATAAAAGAATTTATGCAACATTTTAAATTGATTGGTGCTTATAATAAAAATAGCGAAAATATTCATTATTCAATAGCTGATTTACGTAAATTAATAAACTATAAACATGGTAGTTTTACTAGTAGTTATGAGATTGCTATTGTTATATGTGGCATTATATAATAATTTTATTTTTAAATATTATTATATATTTATATAGCAAAAAATTTCACAGTAAGTTACAAACAAATTCAACAGGCACTTGATACAGTTACTGCTAATCAATTTCCAAACATCGCTAAAATTAAAGATGCATTTTCACTTGATGGATTTAATATTTCTAAGCCTAGAAAAGGGAGTGAAGGTGTTTACTCAGCAACATTTTGGAGAAGCGGAGAAGATGAACAAAAAATTAATATTGCATTAAGTTTACTATTTATCTCATCAAGAGAATTGGATTCAGATACCCCAATTAATTTTAATAAACAAATAAGAGTAAAATTAGCAAATGATGATATGCAAAATCTACCACTTACTAAAAAAATCTGTGAAGAATTAGGATATGTTGATTACAAAGAATTTGGTTTCGCTCAAAAAGCACTAATAAATGGCAAAAATGCAATTGGTATTAAAGATTTAGAAAAGCCTAATTATTTTGGTGTTATAGCAATTAAGTGTCCCACTGAAAGTTTTTACATTAACTATGGCTGTAAAAGAATTGGTGTTTTATCTTTAAATGGTCATGGAACTATGGTTTTAAATGATAAAGACTCAAAAGAAGCATTAGAAGAATGTGGCACTAAATTTGATACACCAAAGGAAGAGAATTTAAAATATAAAAATTCAAAACATGACTACTTTGCATATTTTATAAATGACTCAATTCGTTCAGATTTAGAACATGATGATTTATTTAAAAGAGCTGTTGAAGTAAAAAAAGGTAGACTATCAATATGGAATGGCATTCAAATGCCAAATCCAAGAGTGCATGCTTCGCCAAAATGTTCATTTTAGCCAACTCCATCTGAAGCAAATAATGTACTACCATCATTTATATCTTTTTTAAAGGATAATCCAAATATTACTGCAAAAAATACTGTACTCTTAAACTTATCTATGCTCGACCCAAAACAAGTATCTACAATAGAATCCAGTCGTAAATTAGTTGCTGTACTGCATACAAAGGGTAATATACCAGCAAATAGCTAAAAATACACACAAAATAACTAGTATTTTCATCAGTAATTTAAGTATAAATATTTATACATTCATAAATTTATAGTAAAATATAAAATTGTCTAAAATATTATACCAAATAACATGAAACCAAGTCTGCTTGCAAAACTCGAACACCTACATTTACGCCTTCAAGAAATCAATGAATTACTAGCAGACCCAAATGTTACACAAGATATTGCACAATATAGGAAACTAAGCAAGGAAAACTCAGAGCTAACTCCTGTAGTTGAACAATATTTACAGTATCTAACTACAATCAATGATTTAGAAACAGCAAAAGAAATGCTAAATGACCCTGATTTAAAAGATTTAGGTCAAGAAGAATTAGGCAACTGTAAACAAAAATTAGAAGAACTTGATGCAAATCTTCAAAAATTACTATTACCTAAAGACCCGAATGATGAAAAAAACGTGATGCTTGAGGTAAGAGCAGGAACGGGGGGAGATGAATCAGCATTATTTGCTGGTGATTTACTCCGTATGTATATGCGATATGCAGAGCGTCAACGTTGGCAAGTAGAAATTATGAGTGAAAGTAGTGCTGAAGTTGGGGGATATAAAGAGGCGATTATTCGTATTGCTGGCGATAAAGTATACTCACGCCTAAAATTTGAATCAGGTGGGCATCGTGTTCAACGTGTACCTGATACTGAAACTCAGGGTAGAATTCACACATCAGCATGTACAGTAGCTGTTATGCCTGAATCTGACGAACTGGAAGATATAAACATTAATCCTGCTGATTTACGTATAGACACATTCCGTGCAAGTGGTGCAGGTGGTCAGCACGTTAATAAAACCGATTCAGCAGTACGTATTACACATATTCCAACAGGTGTAGTAGTAGAATGCCAAGATGACCGTAGCCAACACAAAAATCGTGATAAAGCGATGAAAGTTTTAGTTACAAGATTAAAAAATGCTCAAATTGCGGAACAGCAAAGCAAAGAAGCATCAATGAGAAAAGGCTTGGTTGGAAGTGGAGACCGTTCTGACCGCATTCGTACTTACAATTTCCCGCAGGGACGTATATCTGACCACCGCATTAATTTGACACTATATAAAATTGAGGCAATGATGGACGGCGATATTACAGATTTAATTGATGCCTTAGTTGCAGAGCATCAAGCAGAGCAACTTGCACAATTATCAGATAACGAATAAAAAATATTGATAAGCATATAAAATAATACAAATACTAGTATAAAATATACTAAGACAAACTGTATAAAAATATATGCTATCAATTACACAAATCCAAAAATTATCAAATATTTTACAAAAAAATAATCTACAAAATTCAAGCAATTCAAATATTAGCCATACGCAAAACAAATGCATTTATGCACATTGTAATGAAGATGGTGTAAGCAAATTTAAAATATCCAACGCTATTTTAACCAAATTTCAACAAGATAATGATATAGATTGGATAAAACAAAAGCCAAATTATGCAAGTATGCTAACTAGAGATAAAACACAAATTATGTTTTGTAATAGTCATTCATGGTTAGGGTAGATTAATGAATGCTACGCAAAAAATAAAGTAAAAATTGTGGTTTAGCTATATATAAATTACTAATCTATTGTATAAAATTTACTTATATGCATATATAATATAAATAGCTATTTTATAATACAAAATAATATGAACATACCTTCTAAAAT
>JBJOQB010000065.1:0-10385 GCA_046050125.1 Pseudomonadota bacterium | reverse complement strand
TTCCCATTCCGAACAGGAAAGTGAAACGCTTCTACGCTGATGATACTATGCATTCTCGCATGGGAAAGTAAGTAATTGCCAAGCTACTCTATATCTCCCCCCATGAAAATGGGGGGATTTTTGTGTGTTTTATGGAGAGATGCCCGAGTGGCTAAAGGGGGCAGACTGTAAATCTGTTGGCTAACGCCTACGTTGGTTCGAATCCAACTCTCTCCACCAAATTCTGCGGGTGTAGCTCAATGGTAGAGCTGAAGCCTTCCAAGCTTAAGACGAGGGTTCGATTCCCTTCACCCGCTCCAGCATGGCCTATGTGGCTTAGTGGTAGAGCACTCCCTTGGTAAGGGAGAGGTCGGCAGTTCGATTCTGCTCATGGGCACCATAGATGTAGACTTAACTCTACAAATGTTATATGGTTATGACAGGTTAAAGGGGTATAGCTCAATTGGCAGAGCGTCGGTCTCCAAAACCGAAGGTTGGGGGTTCGATGCCCTCTGCCCCTGCCATTCTATTATCTTAGGTAAAAATCATGGAAAAAATAGATAGTTCTTACGCTTTTTTATCAAAAAAAGTATCTTTGGTTATCATTATATTTATGCTATTGTGTATATTATCATTTAGCTTTTTTGATGCAAATAAGATATATCCAAACTTTCATCTGATTTGTACATCAGCTTTTACGTTAATTATATTTTTAGTGATATTATTTTCTGAATTACGTTTATACATATCGGATTATTTGGTTTCTTCTTATTATGAGACAAAAAAAGTTGTTTGGCCAGAAAAGAATGAAGTATTTAAAATTACAATGTCTGTTTTTCTATTTGTAATTTGTATGGGGTTGTTTCTGTGGATTGTTGATGTTTCATTGGGTTGGTTTATTTATGATATTATTTTAGGATGGAGATAGTAGATGACAGAAGATAGTAAATCATCTGCAAAAAGATGGTATGTGCTTTATGTTGCTTCTCGTATGGAAAAAAGTGTGCAAAAAAACTTGATAGAGAGTATAGCTAGTTCTCCATTAAAAGATAAATTTGGTGATATTTTAATTCCATCAGAAGAGGTATTAGATATTAAAGATGGTAAAAAAACTTTAACAGAGCGTAGGTTTTTTCCTGGTTATGTATTAATAAATATGGAAATGACAGATGAAACTTGGTATCTTGTAAAAAATATAAAAAAAGTATCTGGTTTTATTGGTGGTTCTAAAAATAAACCGTCTCCTGTATCTGATAGAGAGATAGAGCAAATTATAAGCCAAATTAAAACAGGTTCTGAGAAACCTAAACCAAAGATTGAATTTGATATAGATGAGGTTGTGCGAGTAAAAGATGGTCCATTTACTGATTTTATTGGAACTGTACAAGCTGTTAACTATGAAAAATCTAAATTAAATATATTAGTTAGTATTTTTGGAAGACAAACTCCAGTAGAGCTTGATTTTTCTCAGGTTGAAAAAAATTAGCTTATATGATAGAATAGCTTTTTGAGGAGTCTAGCTAGCTTTTAGCGAATAGATGATTGTACTCATTTTAAGGATATATTATGGCAAAAAAAATTGTTGGTTTTATTAAGCTGCAAATTCCAGCTGGTAAAGCTAATCCATCTCCACCAATTGGGCCTGCTTTAGGTCAGCGTGGTGTGAATATTATGGAGTTTTGTAAAGCTTTTAATGCTTCTACGCAGTCTGTAGAGCCGGGTTTACCTGTTTCAGTTATTATCACTGTATATGCAGATAAAAGCTTCACTTTTATACTCAAAACTACCCCTGTAAGCGTTTTATTAAAAAAGGCTGCTAAACTGCAAAAAGGTTCTAGTAAACCTCATTTAGATAAAGTGGGTAAAATTACTAAAGCTCAATTAGAAGAAATAGCTACATATAAAATGCCTGATTTAAATGCTGCAAGCTTAGATGCTGCAATGTCAACAATAGCTGGTAGTGCCCGTTCTATGGGTATTATTATAGAAGGATAAGATTATGAAAAAAAATTCTAAGCGTATAAAACTTATAAAAGCTAAAGTTGATAGCTTAAAGTCTTATTCTGTTGCTGATGCATTTCCTTTAGTTAAAGAATGTGCTGTTGCTAAATTTGATGAGTCTATAGACGTTTCTGTTCAACTTGGTGTTGATCCGAAGAAATCTGATCAAGTTGTGCGAGGTGCAGTTGTTATGCCAGCGGGGATTGGTAAAGTTACTAGAGTTGCTGTATTTGCTCAAGGTGAAAAAGCTGAGCAGGCAAAACAAGCTGGTGCTGATATCGTTGGAATGGAAGAGTTAGTTGACCAAATTAAACGTGGTGAAATTAACTTTGATGTTGTTGTAGCATCTCCAGATGCAATGAGAATTGTTGGCCAAGTTGCAACAATTTTAGGTCCTAGAGGTTTAATGCCTAATCCTAAGACAGGTACCGTAACGCCAAATGTTGCTCAGGCTGTTAAGGATATTAAAGCTGGTCAAGTTCCTTTTAGAACAGATAAAGCTGGTATTATTCATGCTACAATTGGAAGAGCGTCGTTTGCACCTGAGTCTTTACAACAAAACTTATCTGCTTTATTAGAGGCTTTACAAAAAGCTAAGCCAGCATCTACTAAAGGTCAGTATATTAGAAAAGTTTCTATTTCTAGTACAATGGGTGTTGGTATTAAATTAGATTATCAGTCTTTATTATCTGCTAATTCTTAATTTATTCAAAATTTCTAACGAGACATCACGTTAGTTGCCTTTAGGCTTTTTTGATGTCACCAAAGACTGCTGGTATTTTTAGATTTAATTTTTACTCTTTTTTTAATATTAAGAGTAATTGCCAGCATAGATGACACAATAAGTATTCCTAAATTCTGTTGAGTTTTGGTTTTCTTGTTTTTTGTATCATCTTTTTATTTATGATTTTATAAGTTTTTACTTATATTTAATGGAGAAAACCGTGGCGTTAAATTACCAAGAAAAAGAAGCTGTTGTGGCTGAGGTAGCTAGCCAAGTAGCTGGTGCTCAAACTTTAGTGGTTGCTGAGTATCGTGGTATTACGGTTGGAGATTTAACTCGACTTCGCAAATCAGCTAGAAGTTCAGGGGTTTTTTTAAAGGTTGTAAAAAATACTTTATTTGCTAGAGCAGTTAAAGATACTCCTTTTGAAAAATTGGCTGACCAAATGACTGGTCCTTTAATTTATAGTATTGGTCCAGATGCTGTTGCACCTGCAAAGATTTTAAATGATTTTGCAAAAACAAATGAAAAAATCGTTATTAAAGCTGGTGTTTATAATGGTGAGTTATTAGATGTTAATGCTGTTAAAGCTTTAGCTTCAATTCCAAGTCGTGAAGAGTTATTGGCGAAATTATTGGGTGTGATGCAAGCACCTGTTTCTGGCTTTGCAAGATGTTTAGCAGCTGTAGCTGAGAAAAAACAATCTGAGCAAGCATAGGTATATAGTTTATATTTTAGGAATCTAGGAGAAAAAAATGGCAATTAGTAAAAATGATATTTTAGAAGCAGTATCTTCAATGTCTGTTATTGAATTAAATGATTTAGTTAAAGCTTTTGAAGAAAAATTTGGTGTTTCTGCTGCTGCTTTATCTGTAGCTGCTCCAGCTGGTGGTGCTGTAGCTGCTGTTGAAGAAAAAACAGATTTTAACGTAGTTTTAACAGATGCTGGTGCTAATAAAGTTTCTGTAATTAAAGCGGTTCGTGAAATTACAGGTTTAGGCTTAAAAGAAGCTAAAGATGCTGTAGAAGCTGCTCCTAAAGCAATTTTAGAAGGTGCTGATAAAGCTAAAGCTGAAGAAGCTAAGAAAAAATTAGAAGAAGCTGGTGCTAAAGTTGAATTAAAATAATATTCTTATTTTAATAAATATTTAGTCAGTTACTATATGCCCATTATCCCTTGCTTTTTATTAAATAAAAAAATAAATCAGCAAGATTTAATGGGCTTATTTTTTTCTATTATATTTGGTATTATTTGTTCGTTATTTATTTTTATTTTGCCTGATGCTATTAGCTCTAGTTATGGATATGTAATTCAAAATAATAATTCTATATTTTATATAAAATTTGTATCTTGTATTATTGGCTTATTTTCTATTCAGTATTATTTTTATGTTTTATATGCTAAGCATTTGTTCTATTGCAAAATTAACATCATTAAAAAATTAGTTAATACTCTTTTCTTTGCTATTGGATATTTTTTTGTTGGTTTGTTTTGGCTTAATGATGCAATGTATATTTATGGCGGTTTTCCTCTTGTTGCTTCATTATTAGCTTGCTTGTTATTTTCAATTTATAATTCACTATTTTTTGTATTTTTTGTATTAATTTCTCCAAAATTTATATTTATACCTTTTGCTTTCGTATTATGTGAATGGCTAAGAGGGACTTTATTTACAGGTTTTCCTTGGCTAAATCTAGGCTATGCTTTAATTGATACTCCATTTTCTTTCTTTGCTCAATATGTTGGAGTTTATGGTTTAGAGTTTTTGGCTTTATTTATATTTTCATTGCTTATATTATTTCTTAAAAAGTTAAATATTCTTTATATAAGATTTGCTATTAGTTTAGTTATTGTATTTTGTATGTGTTTTGCTAATTATATTTATACTTTAAATATTCCAAATTATGAGTCTGAAATAAAAAATAAGATTAGTATTAGAGTGATTCAGGGAGCAATTTCACAGGATAAAAAATTCTCTAAATCACAAATTTTAGATGATATTTCTATGCATTTAAATTTAATGCTTGGAGATAATTATAATTCAAGCAATCCAAGTAAGAAATTTATTCCAGATTTAATTATAACGCCTGAAACAGTTTTTCCTGTTGTAATTGATGATTTGCCAGATGATGTTTATGCTAGAATGCTTGATTATTCTCAAAAAAACTCTACTTCTATTTTATTTGGAGCAGCTGGTTCTCTAAATTCACAATATACTAATTCTTTATTTTTTATATCTAATAATAATAAAGATGCAATTAAAACTTATCATAAATATCATTTAGTGCCTTTTGGAGAATTTATTCCTTACGGTTTTAAATGGTTTGTTAATAATTTAATTATGCCAATGGGTGATTTTGCTAGTGGTGATTTGGTTCAGGATAGTTTTATATTTAATAAAAATGGTAAGTTGATAAGATTTTCTGCAAATATTTGCTATGAATTATTATTTGGCGAAGAGCTTGCTGAGGTTAACAAGAAAAATAATCCTGACTTTTTTGTGAATAGTACTAATTTGGGTTGGTTTGGTAATGCTGGATTGGTTCAGTTTTTGAATATTGCACGCATGCGTGCTTTGGAATTGAAAAAAACTATTATTGTTTCAAATAATTCTGGAATTAGTGCAGTAATTTTGCCAAATGGTATTGTGAAAAAATGGCTGGATATTGATAAAAAAGGCGTTTTAGATTTGGATATCGGTATTGGAACGCATAATCAGGATTCTACATTCTATACAAAGCATGGAAATTTGCCTATTTTGATATTTTCTATAATTAGTTTTATTTTTTTAGTATATTATAATATTATTGTAAATCGTAGTCATAAAAATAATCTTTAATATTTATTTAGTATAGGTTTTATATGTATTGTCCATTTTGTACAAGCAATGCTACTCAAGTTTTGGAAACTCGTTATCAGGAAGATGATAATTCGATTAAACGTAAAAGGCGTTGCGAATCTTGTAATAGTAGATTTGTAACTTTTGAGACAGTGCAACTTTCTTTTCCTTTAGTGGTAAAAAAAGATGGGCGTCAAGAAGCTTATCAACCTAAGAAATTAGAGAAATCTATGATGATTGCTCTGAGAAAAAGACCAGTTTCTTTGCCAACTCTAGAGCAGGCTATTCGTAATATTGAGAAATTTTTGCTTGCGAGTCCTCAAAAAGAGGTAAATAGCCAATATATTGGTACTTTGATGTTGGAAGAATTAAAATATATTGATAAAGTAGCTTATATTAGATTTGCTTCGGTTTATCAAAATTTTGAAAATATTTCAGATTTTAATCATATGTTAGAAGAATTAGGAAAAAATAGCGATGAATAAAGTTAAAGATAGCTTGCTAAAAATAGGTTTTAAAAATATTCCTGTACGTTTAATTTTGGTTAAGTTAACTGATGTGTGGCAAGAGGTGAAATTACATAATTCTGATAGTAAAGTTGCTCATAATATTTTAGGTGAGGCTTTAGCTGCTAGTGGTTTGTTAATGTCTAATATTAAGATTGATGGTAGCGTTTCTTTACAAATTAGAAGTTCTAATCATGATTTGTCTATGCTAGTTGCTGAATGCAATCATAAATTTGGAATTAGGGGTATTGCTAGAGTTAAGGATAATGTTGAATCTTTAGACATGAAAAGCTTAAATAGCTTGGCAAGCGATGATTCTCATTTTATTGTTAATATTTTACCTAATCAGAAGCATTTAAACCCATATCAGGGGATTATTCCAATATATATTGGTGATAATGGCTTTAGTATGCAAGATGCAATTAGTAATTATATGCATAATTCTGAGCAAATTGATACCAATGTTTGGTTGTGTGCAAATGATGATGTTGCTGTTGGTATGCTTTTGCAAAGAATTCCGCATGAAGGTGGTAATGCTTTGCACAGCCAAGATGCTGAAGATGATTGGCTTACTATCAAGCATTTGGCTTCTACAATTAAACAGAAAGAGTTATTAGAATTAGATTTATTAACAATTGTGCAGTTGCTATTTAATGAGTATATTGAGCAAGAAAAAGTTTTAATTTTAGATGAAAAAACCCCTTATTTTTATTGTACTTGTAGCCAAGAAAAAGCAGAGAATGCTATCAAAATGGAGCTTGCATCTGTTGAAAGTGTAAATGAGTTAATGAGAGATAAAGATTTTATCACTGTTGATTGCGATTTTTGTGCGAAAAAATATGGATTTAATTATTCTGATTGTGATAGAATATATCACTCTTTAAATGAGTCAAAAAAATATAATTGAAAATAAATCAAAAGGGAAGAATATGAAAAAAATTATCGCTGGTTTAGCAGCTTTATTCGCTGTAAGTGCTTTCGCAAATACTAATGCTGCTGCTCCAGCTACAACTGCAACAACAGCTGCTCCAGTTGCTGCTGCTCCAGCTCCAGCAAAAGCTGCTGACGCTACTCATGCTGCTGCTCCAAAAGCCGCTGCTGCTCACACAGCTGCTAAAGTTGAAGCTCCAAAAGCTGCTGAAGCTACTGCTACAACAACAGCTGCTAAAACAGAAGTTGCTGCTGCTCCTAAAGCTGAAGCTAAAAAAGTAGCTAAAAAAGTAGCTAAAAAATCTTCTAAGAAAGTAGCTAAAAAAGCTGCTGCTAAGAAAGAACATAAAGCGTAATTAGTTTATATATCTAAGCATGTTTAATTTATCTAGTTGAATATGTTTAGAGTTGTGGACTATTCGTTTTCGTTTAGTTGATTAAGCCTGCTATTACTTACGTTTTAGCTGGCTTTTTTATTTTATATATATTATTTAGTTTTTATAATGATTATTATTAAAAATAAATTATCAAGATTTGCAATACTGTTTAGCTTGTTATCATTTGCTGGTGTTTTAAGTGCTTGCTCTAAAGATGATATTCAAAATATTCAAAGAAACATTTCTGTAGAAGCTTCTAATGCTAATTCTTCTAGCTTGCCTTCTTTTGATACAAAATCCATATATTTGTATAATGTGCAAAATAATAAAATTAGTTTAAATGTAAAAATTGCTAATACTCGAGAATTAAGGGAGCTTGGTTTAATGCATATTAAATCTATGCCACAGAATGATGGTATGCTTTTTGTATTTGATGAATCTGATACTCATTGTTTTTGGATGAAAAATACAAATATACCTTTATCAATTGCTTTTATTGATGATGATAAAAAGATTGTTGATGTTCAAGATATGTTGCCAAATACTGAAACTCCGCATTGTTCAGCTAAAAAGGCTAAATATGCATTAGAACTTAATCAGGGTTGGTTTTCTAGAAATAATATGTCAGTTGGTGCTAAATTGGTTGATTAATTTAATTTTTTAATATTATAACTCTTTATTTATATTAATTTAAGATTTTGAAAGACTTGAGATTTTATTTTGATATTTTTGAAGGTATTTGAAATCTGGTGGGTCGTGGGCGATTCGAACGCCCGACCAACGGATTAAAAGTCCGCTGCTCTACCGGCTGAGCTAACGACCCCAGAAGAATTAAATTATACTATTTATTTTGCATATGTGTCAATAGTTTTTATTGATTTTCTTCAATTTTATGCTTATTTAGAATTTGCTTTTGATAAAATCATGGATAGTTTTATATTCTTCGCTTTGCTTATCTTCTATTTTGCTTAATATATTAGTTTCAATAAAGTAATATATACCGCCTGCTATATTTTTATCTAATAATTGAGATGTTATTAGGTATATATGTGCTAATGGTATTTGTTTATATTCTTTAGCTGAAAACTGTTTGAGTGCATTTAGCATTAATTCTATACATGCAATTTTTTTGTATTGGTATTGTATAAATTGACTTATTCCTAGTAAGTTATTGCTTCCATATAGTAATTTTTGAATATCTGATAAATTAGGTGTGCCTCTGCTGATAATTCCCTTAAATTTATTACTCTGTTTAGTAAGAAATGCAAGTCTTGTATTTGAATTTGGTTGAAATGTATCTTTATCTTGTTGTAAAATTGGCAAAAATATCTCTAATATTTCTTGGGCTGTTTTTGTTTTTAGTGCATCAAATACAGGTTTGTGTAGTTTGATAATTTCACTTTTGCTTTTAAATTGCGTATTTTCTGTAATTATTGGCATACCTAATGCTGTAGTTAATAATTCTTCTACGATTTCATCTTTATGTACTTCTATGCATTGATGATTAATTCTTGTATTTCTTTCAATAACTGTTGGGATAGTGTGATGAAGGTTGTTTTTTTCATAAATTTTTTCATTTGGGTGCTTAGTTTGGGTTTCGGTTAGTTTTTGTCTGCTAAAATCAGTAAATTGATTAAGATTATACCTTGGGATTTTGAAGGTTGGATTAGCCGTGGGCGTTACTACATTAAAAGTACTAGAGCTTGTGAGGGTTGATGTGGTTGTGGAATTTGATGCGGATAAATTTGTTGATGTTTTGGCTTTTTTTATTTTTCTTTGTTTTTCATCATCACTATCAATAGTTAAATCTATCGTAATTGGAGTTTTTCTTTTTCTAATATTTGTGTCATTTAATGTTGGCATAGTGTTCCTTTTTGATAGTTTAATTTAAAGTATGTAAATTTTTTCAGTATTAATTAAAATATTATCATATAACTTTGTGTTAGTAAAAATTATTTTGTGTTAAATTATCCTAACACACATCAGCAAGTTTTTTTAATTCTTCCCAATCTTTTTTTGTATCTGATGTAATTCTATTAAACTCTTCCATTTCTTCACGTGTGTTTTCTCGAGCTACACGAATAATTTTTAGCCTCTGCTCTTGATATTCGCTTAGTCGAGTAATTAATTCATGATTATAGCTTAGTACCCTAAAATTAAATTCAGGAAATTTATTTAATTCATTTACCACATTTTCATAGTGATTATCATGGCATAACACAATTCTTGTATTAAGTCTTTTAATGCCAACTTCAAATTTGATACTACTACGTACTTTAATTTTTTCTACTTTATTGTTTTCATCAACAGGTGCATCGCCTAAAACTATAATACCAATTTTACTCAAATTATTATATCTTGCAGTATCTTCAGGATTTGCAAACAGACTTTTTATTGCCTGTGCATTTGAGTCATTATTTTCTACTTCTGGGCATAAAAACAATTTGAAATCTTGCATCGCTGAAATATGCAACATTAAATGCTTTTCATCTGATTTTCTTGCTCTATTTGCATAATCAACTGCACCATGTATGTAGCTAAACCATGATGGCGATAAATTTATAGCAGATACATATTTATAATTTAAATTAGATGTAGCAAGATTTTCACCTGAAGTAATTGGCAAGTTATATTTACGTAGTTCTTTGCCACAAGTAAATTGTGCATTTGTGTATTTACATGCTTGAGTTAGAGAAAATAAGCTAGTGCCATGTGCGTACATGCATTCGTGATTATCTTCTTCATCTTCATAAGGTTGATAATATAATTCTGTATAGTAATTAGTACGAAAATTAGGGTGTTTAGCTCTGGTGTTTATGTAAGAATCAGTTTTATATGACATAAAATAATTTGTAAAAATCTAGTTTATTATAATACAGAATTTTTATGCTAAAGTACACAAACTTTGGGATTGCCCACTTAAGTTGATTTAAGTAATTTATCAAATAATATTTGTATTAAATTTGCATTAAGTGATACCATACACTTTGCATAAGTCTTTGTTCTACGAATTAATTGTGAACAGTAA
>JBJOQB010000064.1:0-4941 GCA_046050125.1 Pseudomonadota bacterium | reverse complement strand
ATATAATTTTCTTGCTTTATGATACTGTAAAAATGGTTCACGAATTCCACCCAACATCATTTTGCCAAAGAATTTTAATTGATACTTTGTATTATCAAGCTTATTTGCATATACATGATGATTATTACAGCCAGATTTTACTAGTATATCTTCTTTATTTTTTTGCTCAAATTTTAAATTTATATCTTTAGAGCGGAATAATTCTAAAATTAAATCATCTTCTTTTAATAATCTATTCACTAATTCACTAGATGATTTACTTAAATTAATATTAATATCAAAAATTTGTTTTTTTCTACTTTGACGATTAATATCTTTTATGGTTTGATGCTTTACTAGCTCTGCTTCTGCACGATTATTTGATGCCGATAAACACATGCTATGATTAATTGCAGATAAAATTGCACCTGCAGGAATTTTTGACTGCCCCATGCCTGACATTTGGCTTGTATCAAATGTTGTAGCACAAAAAGTACCAACTAAAGTGCTAGTAAAAATTGATGTCAATAAACCAGGTCCAAAATATGAGGCAAAATCTTTTAGCTTACCGTTATGCTCTGATTTTTTTACATATATCATGCATTTAGCTGCTACTTTATTATCAACAAAAATATCTAATAATTCTTCATTTTTTGCTAGTTTTAATATTTCAGTAATTTCATGACCTGTAATTTTTTCACTATTTAATCTTTTTCTTAAATTATTAATAATTTCTTTATCATATAGTAATTTTTCAATTTCTTGACTAAGCTCTTTTAATTGATTACTATCTTTTTGAGTTATAGATTTATCTGTTCTTTCTATATATTTTATACGTATATCCATTAATTTATATAATTTCTCTTGAATTTTAGAATCAATCCATTCATTAGCTATTTTCATGCTTCTTTGAGTTGGCGTGTACCACCAATTTGTCATTGGTGTTATATCAATTATTTTATGAAGTTCAGATTCATATTTTTTTGTAAGGTTTTTTATTGCATGCTGATTATTTGAAACTCCCTCTAGTTTAGATAACTGAAAATCATAAACTTTTTTGAGTTGGCGTATATTATTCACATCTTTACCTTCTTTATAGTAAGAGCCTAATTCTGATTTTATATTTTCATAAATTGTTTGTTCAAACTTTTTAGCAAGATTTTTACCTGATAAATAAGAGTTTAAAAAATATTGAGTTAAAGTTAAACCAAATGTAGTAACTGCTGCACCTAATTTAATCAGTGGGGAAAATTGAGGAGCAAATGCTACTGAAGCAGTGCCAATTGATGCAGCAATTACATTTCCTGCTGTTACGAGGCTATTTATTTTTAATGTACTTAAGTTATGTTCAAATTCAATTTTTTCTCTTCCTCTAGCTGCTCTTAGTTGTTTGATATTTGAATTTGTTTTTGCAAGTAATTCATATGTGGATAGTAATTCTTGTTTTAATTCCATGGTTTGATTTCTATTTAGTTTAATACTATGATTTTTAATATCATTTAATTTTTTAATTATATATTCTAATTTTTGATATTTATATTCTAAATCATCTTGATTAAATCGTTTAATCGCAGTTGAGATATTTTCGCCCTTTTCTAAAGTTTGATTTAAACTTGGGAAGCCAAATGTTGAGTATACCTCTTCATTTACTTTATTGTAAGGACGAATTAATCCCATTACAGCATCACCAATTGGACGATATAAAACACCGCTTACCAATGTTGCAATTGGACCGATAAAACTAAATGCGGAGCTAATGCTTGCATCTTTAAGTGCTGAAAATCCACAGTATGCTAAATTATGTAATACAGTTGATATATGCCCACCTGCTGTTACACTTCTACCTTTTAAATAAGAGTATTTGCCAGCACTTTCCCATGCTTTTCTTGTTTTTGTTGCATTGTCAGTATTATTTTCTTGCCCTAAATTTACAGATGGTAAATAGTTATTTACACCCTTGATATAAGAATTTACTACATTATTATGTGCGATTTTTCTTAATTTTTTATTACCAGATAATCTGTATATTCTTGCATCATCAACATAAATTAATGATTGGGCTAATGATTTTACATCTGGTTGAATATTTTCTATATATATTGCTTGACTGGCTTGATAAAGCTTTGTTTGTCTGCTTAAATTATATTCATTTAAATTCTCAATATTATTCTTAGGAAGTTTAGTCAAGTCAGTATCTTTAGTACTGCTGTTACTAAACTTATTAAACCTATGAATAAGATTAAGTGGATTAAATTTATACATTAACAAAATACTTTATTTGTATAAATTGAATTATATGTATCCAGTATGTCAAATATATGACATATCGCATAATTATTTAGGATAAATATATTTTATTTGCTATCATGTATAGGTATATAAAACTTTTATAAATCTTACTGAGATTGAGAAAATTATGAATAAATGTACAACATTGCATTCAGTAACACCATTAATAAAACATTATGGTTTAAGTAACAAATTAAATAAAAATATATGGCTTAAAATGGATTGTTATCAACCAGTTCAGTCATTTAAAATTAGGGGGATTGGCAAACTTTGCTTACATGCTATGGAGCAAGGGTATTCACACTTAGTTTCAGCATCTGGCGGTAATGCTGGCTATTCAACTGCATATGCAGGGTATATCTTGGGCATGACAGTTACTGTATTTATGCCTACTAATGCTGCTATATCTACACAAAATCGCTTAAAAGAATTAGGTGCAACAGTCATTTTGTTTGGTGATTGTTTAGATGATGCTCAAGCACAAGCACTTGAGTACGTTGAAACACATGATGCTTTTTTTATTCCACCTTTTAATAATCCAATTATTTGGCAAGGACATAGCACAATAATTGATGAAATACATGAGCAAATTGAAGAACAACCTGATGCAGTAGTAATGTCAGTTGGTGGTGGCGGATTAATGTGTGGCATTATACAAGGATTAGATAAATATAACTGGAATAGCACTAAAATCATCACTGCAGAAACATTAGGCACAAGTAGCTTAAAACAAAGCGTAGAAGCTAATCAATTAATTAAATTAGACTATACCAGCGGAATTGCTACAACTTTAGGTGCAAAACAAGTATTGCAACGGGCTTTTGACTATACAAAAACACATGATACTACTTGTATTAGTGTAACCGATGAACAAAGTTTAAAGGCTTGTGTAATATTTGCAAAAGAGCAAAAGGTTTTAGTAGAACCAGCTTGTGGAGCAACTTTATCAATTGCTTATGATTATGAGCATGTATTAACTGAATTTAATAATATTGTACTAATTGTATGTGGAGGCATAAATACCCATTTATTAGATGTAAAAAGTGCTATAATTTAGTTAGATGGTTTTTATATCAGGATATATTAATATGGAATTAAACTTGTTTACATGGTGGTTGTGCCTAGCAATTTTATTAATTATTGCAGAAATTGTTACAACAACAGTATATTTATTATTTATATCTATTACATGTTTTATTGTTGCTACTTTAGCTTGGTTTCATGCTCCATTTATTTTGCAAGTTATTTGTGCTAGTGTACTAAGTTTATTAAGTGTATATGGTGTAAATAAATATAAAGCCATGCAAAAAAGTAAAAATATAAATGGCAAAAATATATTAGAAAATATTAATAATTTTGATATAGGACAAGTGGTTTACGTAGAAGAATGGAAGCATAACTCATCAAGAGTAATGTATAAAGGTACATATTGGCAAGCTCAATTTAGAGCTACTGAAAGACAAGATAAGCCAGTTGCAGGGGAATATATCATAGTTGATATGCAAGCTAATGTTTTATTATTAGAGTATAAAAGCTAGGGGTAAAACGACGTAGATGATTATTTAATGCCAAGTATAAAAAATTCTTGGCATTATCAAATAGTATTATTTTATATAATATCTATTTAGTTGCTTCTTGAGATAATTTACCATTTTCAAATTTCCAACTTGGTTTTGGTATGCCAAATTGTTCATTTAATTTTGATACAAATTCTTTTGAAAGAGTTACCTTAGCTTCTGGTTTTTTATCTTGTAAAGAAACTATGCTATTAGCAACACTTTCAATATCTGATGCATGAGCTGACCCACCGCCTGTAATTTTTATGCTTGGTAACATTATTCTATTTTCTAAACTTTTTATAATTCCAACAAATTCACTTTTCTCTGGATTATCTAATCCCACCATGCCTGATAAATCGAGATGAATTTCTGACGGGCACATTAATGAACCCAGTTTTGCATCATTTAAATTAATACTTGTACTGCCATTTGACCAAGTAGATTCTTTAGGGTTATATGATAAGCTAGATAAAGGTTTAACAGACATATGATATATGAATTGTTGTTGTGTATTTAGTCTTTGTCTTTTTGTATAGCTTTCTTTATCATTTTCTCTTCTGTAATGAGAATCTAAGGCTGGCTTTTTATATGATATGGTAATTGTCATTATAATTACTCCTAAAGTTTAATATTAAGATTGAGATTGTTTTAATTTTCTTTGGGTAACTGTTTCGCCACCAATTCCCCAGTTATCACTATTAACTTCATCAATTACAACAACAGTGGTAGCTGGATTTTTATTTAATAAATTTTGTAATAAATCAGTTACACCTTTTATTAAATCTTGTTTTTGCTCGACAGTAATACCCTCGATTAATTTAATATTTACATAAGGCATTTTGTATTGCTCCTATAATTATAGCTTTTCTAGGCTTTCATTAATAATGTTTTAAATATTTGAGAGTGTTATTTAAAGAGATCTGAGCATAAGATAGTCTGAAATTTGTTAAATTCATCAGGTTTATTAATGTTAACCCATAACTTCATGCTTAGTTCTACCATTTGTTCTGAGCGAGATACAATCTTAGTTTTGCGAGTAAATCTACCTATATTATGCCGAGTATTGCTATTATCTTGCTCTATACTTATTGTGTGTGCTTTTCCTATAATATGC
>JBJOQB010000063.1:0-3265 GCA_046050125.1 Pseudomonadota bacterium | reverse complement strand
TCCTCTTATCTTTACATTCTTCCTTATCTCTTCACTTTTACATAATTTACAGTTTAACATTTATTTTTTTCCTATGATTTTTCTTTATTATAATATATGCTCTACTTAAATAACACTCTCATTTATTTTAGCTCACACACACCTATTACATACTTCAAAATATCTTTTGCGTAATTATATAGAAAAAAGCTATAAATAATGACATAATACTAAATTATATCGTTTTATAAAAATAGAATAAAATTATGACAAATACAGTTGTAATCACCGCTGCAGGTACAGGTGGTCATGTATTCCCCGGTTTAGCTGTTGCTAAATATTTACAGCAAAAAAACTTTTCTATAAACTGGATTGGTGGAAGCGGTATGGAAGTTGATTTAGTGCCAAAGTATGGCATTACATTCACATCTGTGCCATTTTCTGGCATTCGTGGTAAAGGCATATTAAAGTTATTCAAAGCACCATTTCAATTAATGAAGGCTATTGGCGAAGCTAAAAAGCTATTAAAAGAAATAAAACCATCATTAGTTTTAGCTATGGGTGGTTACATCAGTGTTCCTGTTGGAATTGCAGCTAAATTATTGGGCATACCATTACTAATACACGAGCAAAATGCAATCCCCGGAATGTCAAATAAATTACTCAACAGAATTGCTAAAAAATCATTACTTGGCTTTGATGGAAGCATAGAAGGTGGAGTTTACACGGGTAATCCAATTCGTGAGCATTTCAGTTCAAATAAAGAAATTTCAGAAGTAGTTACACCAAAAGAAGAATTAAAGGTTTTAGTAATTGGCGGAAGCCTCGGAGCTGCTATACTCAATGAAGTAGTTCCAAAAGCTATACAATTAATTGGTAACGCAAAAAAAATTGAAGTGGTACATCAATCAGGTAAAAAACATATTCAAACACTAGTACATAATTACTCAAAAGCTTTAGTAAAAGCTCATGCAGTAGATTTTATTGAAGATATGAAAGCAGCTTACGAATGGGCAGATGTAGTAATTTGTCGAGCAGGTGCTATGACAATTTCAGAATTAGCTACAGTTGGTGTTCCATCAATTTTAATACCATTTCCAAGTGCTGTTGATGACCATCAAACTAAAAATGCTCAAGTACTAGCAAAAGCAAAAGCAGCATGGCTTGTTCCACAATCACAGCTTACGGCTCAAAGATTAGCGGACATTCTAAAAAATGCTACTCCAGATAAATTAAGACAAATGTCTTTAAAAGCACGCTTGCATTCACATCAAAATGCTACGCAAAAAGTTGGCGATATTTGTATTGAGGTATTAAAAAATGGTTGAAATTGATTTATTTAAAATAATAAATTCTCAAGAAAGTTATGAACGAGAATTTAAAGCAATAGATTTAACAAGGATTACACAAACTGAAGCTGAGCATAAATCAGTTAAGCTAAAATTAGATGGCGAATTACAAGATAAATCAGGCAAAAAAATACGCTTACTACATGTAAAAATTAATGGAGAAATTAATTTAGTATGTCAGCGTTGTAATACAGGTCTACAGCATAAAATTGATATTATGAACACTGTTGATGTGTTCCCAACGAAAGAAATGCTTGATAGCACGCCAATTGAAGATGAGAGCTATGATACTATTGTAGGAAGTTCAAGTTTTGACATACAGGAATTACTAGAAGAAGAGATTTTATTATCTTTACCTGCTTTCCCTATGCATGATGAATGTCCAAATCATGAATATATCGCCAAAGAAGATAAGCCAAAATCGCCTTTTGCTATACTAGAACAATTGAAAAAGAATTAATATAACTAATCATATTAATATTTAGCCTGATGTTTAATCACAACTTGGAATAATTCATTAATACTTTTAGTATATTCTTTAAAATCGCTATTCTTTGATTTACTAATATCAGCCTTAAGCCTGCATAAAATATCTAGCTTAGCAAATAATGGAGCATTTAACCTAAATGCTTCTCTCATCATTCTTTTAATTTTATTACGCTTATTTGCTTTTTTGCATAATCTTTTAGTAACGATAATGCCTAATTTATTGTTATCATCACTGCTTTTTGCAATATGCATACTGAATATTGTATTTTTTACGCTAGGACGTTGCTTAAGTAAAGCTACGAAAATAGCTGAAGAACTTATGCGATATCTTTTAGGGTATTTAAAGCGAATTTTTGGCTCTTTTGTTACTTGTGAAGATATATAATCCTTAGGTCTTTTTAACCTTAATCTACGGCGATTATTGATATCATTAGCATGTAAATGGCAATCACATTCATTACTACATGATGTTTGTAATGTGTTTTCCTCATTAGCTTGATTTGAGTTATTTATATCAAGTGTTTCATCAAAATTATCATCACTATAAAGCTTAAAACTTCCCTTATTTATGCTATATGATTTATTAAATTTACTTGGAGAAATACTTTCATCATTAGTATTTGAATTAATGCTAGAAGTAGGAATATTCTTAGGGTTATTATTTGACACAGTTTACTAGGGATAGAAAGTAGAGAGATTTTAGAGAAAATATATATACATATTTTATAAGTATAGTTAAGACATAACAACTTAATCTAACACAGTATAAATATTCTATATAAAAATAAAGCCGTGCAAATTATAGGCACAGCTTTCAGTCGTATTAAGTTATAAAAATAAATTACTAATTATTATAACTGACAATACTAATTACACTGCCAAACGTTTACGCCCTTTAGCACGTCTAGCATTTAATACTTGGCGACCTCCGCGTGTTTTCATGCGAACACGGAAACCGTGTGTACGTTTGCGGCGTGTTACCGATGGTTGGTATGTGCGTTTCATATTGAATCTCTTTAATAATTTGCATTAATGCATTATTATAAAGTATGGCTTGTATTGCGTCAACCTTATAAATAATTCTTAAAAATACATTTATCTAACCTGCCGTAAAACCCTGCCCTTCAGGGCGGGGATATAAGGCAGACCGAAAAAAGACAACGTGTTTTTTCGGAATAATTTCGTAGAAATTAACTAGGTTGTATTTTGATTGTCGATATATTGCTTAATAGTATCCAAAGATACGCCACCACAACTAGAAGCAAAATAACTAGGCGTCTACAAAGCTCCTTTAAAGTAAAATTGTCCCAAGTTGGGAAATTGTTTTTGAGAGTGTTATTTAAGTAGAGTATGTATTATAATAAAGAAAAATCATAGGAAAAAAATAAATGTTAAACTGTAAATTATGTAAAAGTGAAGAGATAAGGAAGAATGTAAAGATAAGAGGA
>JBJOQB010000062.1:0-5576 GCA_046050125.1 Pseudomonadota bacterium | reverse complement strand
ACAACTGTGCTAAAGATATAGAGCCACTATCAATCATTTTTTTGTAACTAATACCTTTGCTGTAGGCATCCGGTGACGGTAGAGCCCTTTTTGGCATCCGGTGACGGTAGAGCCCTTTTTCTGGCAACCCGTTCCCTTTTTACTTTTGTAGTTGTCACTTTGTTTGTTTTAGCCTATGATGTGATGGATAAAACCATAAAATATTGTGGTTCTTAACATCAATAGTTCCTCTTCCGATGATTATAGGAACTATTAAAGGTAAAACAACATGACAGATAAAAACCAAATTATAGAACCCAATATACTCCCAAACACAAAATTGTCAAAAAGGCTGCTTGATAATATAATAAAGCAAATAGAATCCGCTAAATCACATGTAGCTCTTTATACAAATTCAGCCGTAGTAATGCTTTATTGGAATGTTGGGAAGCTACTTAATATTGAAATTCTGAATAATAATAGGGCTGAATATGGCGAGCAAATATTACCCCAGCTTGCTAAGGAATTGACATTGTTATATGGCAATGGATTTGATAGACCGAATCTATCTCGTATGGTCAAATTTTCAAAACTATATTCTCAAGAGATTTGTGTTACACTGTCACAACAATTGTCTTGGTCTCATATAATAAGACTTATATCGATTGAAGATGAGTTAAAAAGAAATTTTTACGCAGAAATGTGCAGATTAGAACGTTGGAGTGTAAGGACTTTAAGACAAAAAATAGATAATATGCTTTTTGAAAGGACAGCAATTGCAAAGAAGCCGGAATCAGTTATTACTCTTGAGATAGAAAAACTCAAAGCTGGAGATTTAAATAACCCGGACTTATACTTACAAGACCCTTATATTCTAAGCTTTTTAAAGGCTAAGACAATTTCTTCGGAATCTGATCTAGAACAAGCAATTTTGGATGAATTGCAATTATTTATACAAGAATTAGGATCGGAATTTTGCTTTATTGCTCGTCAAAAACGTATGAGCACAGAAAATAATGATAGATATCTTGATCTGTTGTTTTTTCATAGAGGCATGCGTAGATTAATTGCGATTGAATTAAAAATGACCTCTTTCCAGCCAGAGCATGCTGGACAAATGGAATGGTACCTTAAATGGCTTGATAAATATGAGCGCAAAGAGAATGAAGAGAAGCCGTTAGGAATAATTATATGTGCTGGCAAAGATCAAGAAGACATAGAGCTATTAGAATTAGATAAAAATGGGATTCATGTAGCTGGATATCTTACAGAATTACCACAAAAAGACCTAATAGAACATAAATTGCGTCAAGCTATAATATTAGCTAGAGAAAATTATAATAAAAAATTGATTGATAAATCATAATGAAAAGATGTTGGTCTGAAGAGGAATTAAAAGATTTTTGGAAGTTTTTACCAGAAGAGAAAGAGCTTTTAGGCAATAAGGTAGGCTTGCAGAAATTTCTCTATCTATTAACACTAAAATACTATTCCATAGACTATGCTTTCCCAGATAGTGTGAGCCAGATTCCAGAAGCAATAATCAATTTTGGTATTAAGCAGTTTTCAGCTGCGATTACTCCAGATCATATAAATGAATTTTTGAATAGTTATGATAATTACCACAGATACCAAAGTGAAATACGCAAACATTATTCTGTATTTCAATACTCTGAAATAGACCAAGCAATTTTTAAGAAACATATATATAAAATAGCCTTAGACACTATAAATCAGGATAAAATAGAAGCAGAAATTTTACTATTATTTAAAAGACATAAAATAGAGAGACCAAATGATTCTACCCTACAAAGTCTTATAAAAGATGCATTAAATAAGGTAGAGACCTATTTATTTACTCATATCACAGATGTAATAAGTCAAAAAAGTCCTTCAAGTCTTGCATATATCGATAATGTATTACTTCATTTAGATGATGAATCTGATGAAACCATAGTGTCATTGCTTAAACAAGATTCTGGTAAATCTAATTTGAATGGAACAGGTACTGAGATTAAAAAACTTAAAATCATTGCTCCTCTAGAACTCGATTCCGATATTATTCCATCCGATATATCGCCTAAGATATTAAGATTTTACAAACGTAAAATTATGAGTAATACTCCAGAGCAGATACGCACGCGGCCAGCGCATATACGATATCCTTTGGTAATTATTTTTTGCTATTTGAAGAAACAAGAATTAATTGATAATTTGTTGGATCACCTGGTTAATCTGATTCATAAAATCAAGAAAAAGGCTGACAAAGTAGAGTTTGCATTAAATAGCGAAATAGGTAAATTAAGCCATGGATTAGATTCATTATACCGAGTAGCAAAAGTAGCTTATGATAAACCAGAGGATGTTATTAGAGATGCGATTTATCCTGTTGTACCTCGTGCTCAATTGGAAAAACTCATTAAAATTCGTTCCATTCAACAAAACATGAAAACTAGTATCTATAGTACTGTAATGCGGAGTTATACTGGATACTATAGAAAGCAAATTTTTGAGATAATTGAAAATATTGAATTAAAATCATCCAATAAAGACCTACTAGATGCCATAACATTAATTAAAAAATATAAAAATAGTAAATGTGAACATTATCCTATTGAAGAAAAAATAATTATAGAAAAACTAGTAAGTAAAAATGATCAAGAATTTGTCTCTACTTCATCACGTACAGGACTCTTAGTTCGTCGCAAAGATTATGAGTATGCTATATTTAAGGTACTTAAAGACAAGCTCAAGACTAAAGAAGTGTGGGTCATAGGTTCATTTAAGTATAAGGACCCTGCTACAGATTTGCCAAAAGATTTTGATGATAATAAAGAATTTTACTATAGCTTACTAAACCAACCATTATCATCAATGGAATTTACTGACCATTTAAAGAGTAGATTAGAACAATCCCTAGGTAATTTTGACAATACTCTTCCAAAGAATCCATACGTCAAGATTACAATACGTAAAGATAAATCTTGGATTAAATTATCTCCATTACCTGAGCAACCTAAACCACAGCATTTAGAAAAAATCAAAGATATTATTAATGATCATTGGGGCTCAATAAGTTTGTTAGATATTCTCAAAGAAGTTGATTTAAGAGAGGGTTTTACTGAATGTTTTACAACTTCTGGAAATAGAGAGATCTTAAGCAAAGAAGAAATTCAGAAAAGGTTGATTCTATGTCTATTTGCAATTGGTACTAATACAGGGCTCTATCGTATTGCTTCTGCATCCGTGAATGATATTACTCTTGAGGAACTTAAATATATTAAATGTAAATTCATCAATCAAGATGATTTACGAGAAGCTATTACTCAAGTAGTAAATGCTATATTTCGTATTAGAAATCCCGACATTTGGGGAGAAGCAACTACAGCATGTGCTTCTGACTCAAGAAAATTTACTTCTTGGGATCAAAATCTCATGAGTGAGTGGCATTCCCGTTATAAGGGAGCTGGTGTAATGATTTATTGGCATGTCAGTAGGCAATCCATTTGTATTTATTCACAATTAAAAACTTGTTCCTCATCAGAAGTAGCATCAATGCTACAAGGGGTAATTAGTCAAGGTAGCAATATGTTGGTTGAATCACAATATGTAGATAGTCATGGTAAGAGTGAATTAGGATTTGCCTTATCATACTTACTTGGTTTTGAATTATTACCACGTTATGCCGAAATTGGATTACAAAAAATATACCTACCTAATAGCAATTATAGAACTAAAAATATCAAAAACATAACAACAAGACCCATAAATTGGGAATTAATCAAAGAGCATTATAACGAACTTATAAAATATACAGTAGCACTTAAAATAGGTACAGCAAATGCTGAGTCAATTATAAGGCAATTTTCAAAGTCAAATTTTAGTCATCCATTATTTAAAGCATTTATTGAGCTTGGAAAAGCTGTAAAATCAGTATTTTTATGCAAATATTTGAGTTTTATAGAACTTCGCCAGGAAATTCACTCTGGATTAAATATAGTAGAAAATTGGAATAGTCTAAATGATTTTATTTTTTATGGCAAAAAGAGTGAGATCGCCTCAAATAGTCACGATGAGCAAGAGTTTTCAATGTTATGTCTACATTTATTGCAAGTATGCATAGCTTATATCAATACGTTATTGATTCAAGAAGTTCTAGTTCAACATATGCCAGATTTTGTACTGACATTTGAAGATAAAAGAGGTCTTACACCTCTGATTTATGGCTATATTAATCCATATGGTATTTTTGAATTAGATATGACTAAACGCATTTTACTATAGGGTTGGATATGAGAACAGCGACAAATCAAATAGTTAAAAAAATTACGAAGATCCTGCGAGATGAAAGACCAGATTATATATATTTAAGAGATTTGTTTAAAAAAATCAGATCAGAGCTAAATATTGAAATAAAAACGAAAGCAAAGCATCTTCCTTACGCACCTACAGAAGAAGAGATTAAAAATTACTATGAAGTAGTATGGAAGTCTCATGAAATACAGCATATGGTATTAATTAAGGTTCTACTCTATACTGGTGTTAGAGTACAAGAGCTAGTAAATATAAAGTTGCAAGATATAGATTTTGATAGTTGCCAGATACGAATTAATATGGGAAAAGGTAGTAAGGATAGAATCGTGCCATTTCCTATTAATTTTCGTGAAACTTTGATGCTATATTGGACAAATGAGAAAACAAGTGGTGCTATATATTTATTTGAATCTAATAGGAAAAAAGCTTTTACAACACGTGGGGTTAGAAAAATATTAGCTAATTATGCAAAAAAAGCAGAAATGACCAGGTCTTTGTCACCGCACAAATTACGTCATTTTCTATTTACTTGGCTTAAAAAACAAGGCCTAGATGATGCGCTAATACAGCCTTATTCTGGACATGAATCTAGACAATCACTAGAGGTGTACTCGAAACTCTCTCTCGCCGATTCTCAAAAAGCATATAATGAAATTATTGGCAAATTTCCTATAAAATAACAATTTTACGATAAAAAGACATTAGGCGGTGTTAAAAGGTAGTATTGATAATAGTGATTCGGTGAAAGCCAAAAACGTCGTGCTTATAAAAAAAGGCGCAAGCCGTGTTTTGGAAAAAAATAGAAAGGATGATAATAAAAATCAAGCTGTTCTAATATAAGGCTCTGCTCTTTAGGAAATAGACAAGATGTGGGAGTAAAACTTAGATTCTAGAAATTTAATATAAAAAAATAAAAACTATGGCGCGTGTAAGTTAAAATATGCTACGATCTAAATATTATGTTAGTAATTAGGGAGATATATTATGGCTGATGATAATTTTCTAAGAAACGCAGACGGGCTGATTATTGGACTTGATGAAAAGAATAATTTCTACAGAATCGGAGGCTATCAACATATTTTATTATTAGCTCCAACTGGTGCTGGCAAAGGTGTGAGTTTTGTATTGCCAAATTTATTATCTTCGCAAGAATCTGTAATTGTCCCGTTGTTGAATGAATCAAGACAATGTATGTAAAATACCCCTTTCCCCTAAATTTTAAGCAGCATTATCCAATGGCGGTACAGTGAGGGCTGCAAACATATTCAATATTTTGCATTTCA
>JBJOQB010000061.1:0-2815 GCA_046050125.1 Pseudomonadota bacterium | reverse complement strand
TTACTCGCAAAACTAAGATTGTATCTCGCTCAGAACAAATGGTAGAACTAAGCATGAAGTTATGGGTTAACATTAATAAACCTGATGAATTTAACAAATTTCAGACTATCTTATGCTCAGCTCTCTTTAAATAACGCTCTCATATAAATAATCGGAGAAAAAATGCCAACTACAGAGAAATCATCTAAAACCAGTAAAGTTATTCCCCAAAGTGTAAAAGATGGAAGCTTTTTAACAGGTAATTCATCAAAATTAGTACATAAACTTGGTACACCTACTTTTAATCATAGTTTTGAAGAATTTCGTTTATCTTCATCGAAAGCCAATAACCTAGCTCAATTTAGCACACATATTGCCTTGTCTACGATTGGAATTGCTGGACTAGATGGAATTATGCCATCTTTTGAAATTAATTTAGATAATATTAATGAAATATGCGATAACATGAAATTATCTTTACCTAATGATAAGCAACAACAAAAAGCTAAAATATTTTCTGATTTAATTGATTATACAATTCAAATCATTTGTGCTACTCATTTAAACCCTAAAGATGATGCTGAATATAAAGCTAATCGTTCAAATTTACTTGTTGACTATTCAAAATTAAGACATAGTATAAAATTACTTAATAATGTTAATGACTTCATGAGGTTAGGCTTAAATAAAAGTGATGCAGAGTTTTTACTTAGTCAAACTACTAATGATGACACATTAAGTTTAAATGATTTTCGCTACTTTGTAGGACATATAGCTCGTGATGCTAAGAGTCGTTCTATCTCAAATTATCTTGAATACAGGGGTATACCAAAAGAAACGATTGAAAAACATAAAAATGACTTTAAATCTAAATCAGTTGATTTGAAAATACCTGCAAACATAGAAAAATTCTTCAGCTTAATTAATGAAGAAAATTTAGAAAAAAATGCTACTCAAAAAGCACATATGAATTTTTGCCAAATTGATAATAAATTAATTTGCTTAATCCGAGGTACTCAAGATAGTAGTTATAACACAGATATGCGAAATAACATTACATCAGCACTAGGTCTCACAGGAAATATTGCTAAAAGCCAAAAGTTAGCTAGAACGAAAGAAATTATACAAAAGATTAAACCTTATTGCGTGATTGGTCATTCATTAGGCGGATTTATTGCTGGATATTTATGCCATAGTGAAGATGAAAGTAAGACTATTCCATGTATTGGATTAGATGCAGCGACTTATAATACTAAACAACTAAATAAATTTGTTCCTAGAGCTAGAGACATCAAGGGTTATATGTTATATATATCCCCTGAAGAATCCTCAGGAATAAGTTTAACTAAAAATATGATAAATCCACCATATAAAATAATTCCTACAACTAAACCCTTAGCATCTCACGGATTTATTTTAACGCCTGTTGAAGATAATGAGAGGCTAGAATTTGGAGTATTAAATAATGTATTTGGTCAAGCTCATGGTAAATTTGAAAATATGACACCTGTAATTAATAGCTTGTATAGGCTTAAAGCCCATGCTGAAAAATTGGCTGAATAAGTAGAATTGATGGATTTTAGAGTATTACTCACAGATGAATGAGTAATACATTTTACATATCTATTTATTAGATTTTTGTTCTGTTTGAGCTTCAGCTACACATAAATCACGCTATCATCTTGAGTTGATTTACTCGCAATTTTACCAATCGTATAAACTTTTTCGCCTTGTTGCTCTAAAACTTGTTTGGCTTTTTCAACTTGGCTTTCATCTAATACAATTACCATGCCAATACCACAGTTAAATACACGGTACATCTCATTTTGGTTTACATTGCCTTGCTGTTGTAACCAATTGAATAAAGGTAGGGTTTCCCATGAGCCAACTTTTAATTGAGCTTGTAAATTATCTTTTAAAATACGAGGAATATTTTCAGTTAAGCCACCACCTGTAATATGTGCTAAGCCTTTAACTTCAACCTGTTTGATTAATTCTAAAATTTGTTTTACGTAAATTCTAGTTGGTTGCATTACAGCTTGTTTTAGCGTTTGACCACTAATATCAGTGTCAAAGCTAGCACCACTAAGTTTAATAATTTTGCGGATTAAAGAATAACCATTAGAGTGAGCTCCACTTGAAGCTAAACCTAAAATTACATCGCCTTCTTTGATTTTGCTACCATCAATAATGTTATCTTTTTCTACAGCTCCAACTGCAAATCCTGCTAAATCGTATTCGCCTTCTGGGTACATATCAGGCATTTCAGCAGTTTCACCACCAATTAAAGCACAACCTGCAAGGCTACAACCTTGAGCAATACCTGAAACAACACGTTCAGCTACATCAACGTTTAATTTACCGCAAGCAAAGTAATCTAAAAAGAATAACGATTCAGCACCTTGCACTAAAATATCGTTTACGCTCATTGCAACTAAATCTTGACCGATATTGTCATGTGCATCTAATTCAAAGGCTAATTTTAGCTTTGTACCTACGCCGTCTGTGCCTGATACTAGCACAGGTTTTTTATATTTATTTCCAATTTCAAATAAGGCACCAAATCCACCAATTCCAGCTAGTACGCCTTCTCTCATGGTTTTTTTAGCAAGTGGCTTAATGCGTTCTACGAGATTATCGCCTGCTTCCATATCTACACCTGCATCACGGTATGATAATTCTTTCATATACTGCCTTATGTCTATTGAATTTTGATTGTAAGATTATAGCATAATTTGCAAAAAATCTTATTTTGAGATTATTTTTTTCTCACATCACCAATATATACAGGCTGTGCAGATTGCTTTTTCATTTCCTCATCTACGATTGCAAGCAT
>JBJOQB010000060.1:0-14185 GCA_046050125.1 Pseudomonadota bacterium | reverse complement strand
TAATAATGTTGCATTTGATGACGATGATATTCCATTCTAAAGATATCAGCTCATATAAATAATTAAACATAAAATAGCTAACTTTTAGTAAATTGGCTATTTTATTTATTTTATAAACTTGTACTATACTTATACTAAAAACCTAATAGCATAAAAGGCATATATGGAATTAGACGAGCAAATCCTACCAATGCGTACACAAATTGATGCAATTGATAAGCAAATATTATCTTTATTAAATCGTAGAGCATCATTAGCACAGGAAATTGGCGAGATTAAAGAAAAACATAATGCACCAATTTTCAAGCCGGAACGTGAAAAAGCAATTATGCAATCGCTAGAAAAATCGAATGCAGGACCTTTAACAAATACTAGTGTAAGTAATATTTGGCGTGAAATTATCAGTGCATGTCGTTCATTAGAAGGTGAATCAAGTGTTGCATTTTTAGGTCCTAATGGAACATTTTCAGAGCAAGCGATGTTTAGCTACTTTGGCAAACATACCCGAGGAATTGCATGCTCTAGCATTGATGATGTTTTTAAAACTATTGAAACTAATCAAACGCAGTTTGCCATAGTGCCAATTGAAAATTCAACTGAAGGTGCTGTATCTCGAACATTAGATTTACTACTAGGTACATCTGTTCGTATTATTGGAGAAGTAATTATTGGGATTAGTCATCACTTATTATCTCAGCATAGCGATTTTAAACAAGCAATTGCGAATGCAAAAATAATTGGAGCTCACCCACAAGCATTAGCACAATGCCAGCAATTTTTAAATTCTAATACACAACTTAGAAATTTAGAAAGAAAGGCAATGGCGAGTAATGCACTTGCTGCTGAATTAGCGACACAAGATGAAACAATTTTAGCAATAGCGAGTGAGCAAGCGGCTCAACAATATCATTTATATAAAGTTAAACAGCATATTCAAGATGAAGTTAATAATCGTACTAGGTTTATCATTTTAGGTAATAGCACGCCACCACCATCGGGCAATGACCAAACTTCATTGATGTTCTCAATTTATAATGAAGTTGGCTCAATTCTAAAGGCAATTACCCCATTTACAAAGTATGGTGTTTCGATGTCTAGGTTACAATCTCGACCTGCTAAACAACAAACAACGCAATCTAAAGATTGGGAATATCATTTTGTTGTAGATATTGATGGTCATATAGAGGATAGTCGAGTGGCAAAAGCATTGGAAGAAGTTAAGCAAAATGTGAAATTTCTTAAATGGCTTGGTTCATATGCAAAAATTGCATAATCAACAGATGTGATATGAAACTGAAATAAAAATCAGCTTCATTAGTTCTGATTGCAGATACCTGCTATAAGATTAATATATATTCTAAAATAAAATACTCTAATAAACTATCATCTTACCTATAGTAATATCTATCATGGTAATCACGCCCAGGTGGAGGGCTATCGTAGTAATAGTTGTTTTGTTGTTGATAATATCTTCTACTTGGTTGAGGTGGCGGAGCTTGATAGTGGTTATGTACAGGTGTTGTACTTACACCAATTGCCGCACCTGCAGCCGCACCAACTAATGCACCTGAAACAACATCTCCACCAGCAATAGCACTCAAACCAACACCAGCCGCACCACCTAAAGCAGCCCCTGTAACACCACGCCTTGTTTGCATACCTGTACATGCATTCAACCCAACTGCTACTAGTGCTAATAACACAATTTTTTGTATTCTCATTTTAGTTTCTCTTATTATAAAGAAGTTATATATAATTATTATTTATAGTTTTTATAATATATATATACTTAATTAATACATTTTTACCTATAAATATAGGATACTATAAATTATATATAGTTCCTAAGTTTTTTATTACTGATATAAAACCTCTGCCTTAAACCTTGTAGGCATGAATAATTATCATTAATCTATAAAATCCTCATCGATAAATCAATTGCTTTAATATGTTTAGTTAAAGCACCTGAAGATATAAAATCTACACCTAAAGCAGATAATTTATTTAGGTGTTCAATTGTAATATTGCCTGATACTTCAAGCTTGGCTGGTTTTTCTTGGGTTTTATTGTATTCAACGGCTTTTTGCATTTCTTCAAATGAAAAATTATCTAACATAATTATATCAGCATGTGCTTGTAGTGCTTGTTTTAGCTCATCAAAACTTTCTACTTCAATTTCTATTGGAGCTTGGCTATCAATAGTACGTGCTGTATCAATTGCATTTTTTATTGAACCAGCAGCAATAATATGATTTTCTTTGATTAAAAATGCATCATATAAACCTAGTCTGTGATTATAACCACCTCCACAAGCAATTGCGTACTTTTGTGCAATTCTAAAATTAGGGATAGTTTTTCTTGTATCAAGTAGTTTAGTATCATTATTACTAATATTTTGCGTACATTCCCATGCTGATGTTGCAGTTGCACTTAGTGTTTGCAAAAAATTAAGTGCTGTACGTTCTCCACTTAGTAAAATACGGCTGTTACCTGATATTGTGCATAAGGTTTGATTTTCGTCAATCTTATCTCCATCTTTTACATGCCATTCAATTTTTATAGCTTGAATATCAATATTTTGATTATTTTTTAGATATTGCTGTGTAAGTTGATTAAATACTTCATTTACCCATTCTATACCGCAAATACAAGCTTTTTCACGAGTAATAATTTTTGCAATATTATTTTGTGTGATTGGGATAATTTGTGCAGTAATGTCGCCAGTTCCCATATCTTCGCTTAGGGCAGAGCTAACCATACTAGATATGATTTGTTGAGGCACGTTTTTTAGTTGATTTCCTATCATGTTTTTGCTTTTTAGTTTTATGTGAAATATTATTTATTTTGCTAATGTGCTTGAAAAATCTAACATTCTTTGTAATGGAATCATGGCTTTTTCACATAAATCAGCATCTAATTCAATTTTGTTTGTTTGATTTTCAAGGCATTCAGCAAGGTTAATTAACGTGTTCATTCCCATCCATGGGCAGTAGGCACAACTTCTACATGTTGCACCGCTTCCTCCTGTTGGTGCTGCTACTAGATTTTTATGTGGCACTTGTTGTTGCATTTTATAGAAAATACCTTGTTCAGTTGCTACAATCAAAGTGTCATGTGGTAGGGTTTGAGCTGCTTTAATTAGTTGAGATGTTGAGCCAACAGCATCAGCTAAAGCAATTACATCAGCAGGAGATTCAGGGTGTACAAGCACAGCCGCATTTGGATTTTGTTGTTTGAGTAATTTTAGGGCATTTGCCTTAAATTCTTCATGCACGATACATGCACCTTGCCATAAAATCATGTCTGCTTTAGTTTGGCGTTTTACATAATCGCCTAAAAATCTATCTGGAGCCCAAATGATTTTTTGCCCTAAGCTATCTAAATAATCAATTAATTTTACTGCAATACTTGATGTTACAACCCAATCAGCCTGTGCTTTTACTGCTGCTGATGTGTTTGCATAAACCACAACTGTTCTATCTGGGTGTTGTGCTTTAAATTGTGCAAATTCATCGGCTGGACATGATAAATCTAGCGAGCATTCGGCTTTTAAGGTTGGCATTATAACATTTTTTTCTGGGCTTAAAATCTTTGCACTTTCGCCCATAAATCTTACCCCTGCTACTACTAAAGTTTGAGCAGAGTGATTTTTACCAAATCTTGCCATTTCTAGTGAATCAGAAACGCAACCTCCTGTTTCCTCGGCTAGTGCTTGTATTTCAGGGTCTACATAGTAATGTGCAATTAGTACAGCATTTTTTTCAATTAAAAGTCGTTTGATTTTTTCAATATAGAATTTCTTCTGTTCGCCCTCTGGTCTTTCTGCTGGTTCTGGCCATGCAAGGTCGATTTTTTTATTAAAGTTAGCAGGTATAATGGTAGTTTGCATAATATTATTATCTATTATAGCTAATTCTCTATTTTCTGTAATTGTTGTTGTACTTAAAAACCCTCTTTGCTGTACTATTTGTACTATCTTCATCAGATTTTTTGCCTACGCCTAGATAACAAAAAATATAAAACCAGCTTATTTAGTTGTTATTATTTATATTTTGTGTAGGAATTTGCTCATTTACAGGGCTGGTATTACTATTTGGTATAATATTTCCACTGTTATTAGCTGTATTAGATAATTTATGTTTATTTGAAAATATGCCATAAATAAATAAAATTAGCGTTGAGATTAATATAGAAACTATATAACTTATAATATCGCCTTTTTTATATAAGCCAATTGGTATGCCAAGTTGAGCAATTATTGCACCGCTTAATCCAAGTATGGCACTAGCTGTAATGCCCATTTCATCTTTTCCTGGGTGTAATGCACGAGCAATAAAGCCACATAGTACACCGAGAACAAATATTACTAAAATATCACCCATAATTTGCCTTTTTTGTTATAGCTAATTCTCTATTTTCTGTCATCGTTGTTGTACTTAAAAATCTTCCTAGCTGTACTATCTTCATCGGATTTTTTGCTTACGCCTAGATAACAAAAAATATAAAACTAGCTATATGTTGATTAAAAATATTTTAAACAATTTTAAACTATTAAAATATTATAACTGAATAAATTTAATTTAGCATGTAGAAAGCATTTTAATCAAATAAATTTTGATTAGTGGGGTTTGAAAACTTTACAAACTTATTTCTTAATCTATCTATAACTAAATAAACTACAGGTGTGCTGTAAAGTGTTAGAATTTGACTGACTAGTAAACCACCAACTATTGATATTCCTAACGGCTGGCGTAGTTCTGCACCTTCTCCACTAATTAAGGCCAATGGAATTGCTCCAAATAATGCAGCTAGTGTAGTCATTAAAATTGGTCTAAACCTTAATAAACATGCTTGATATATTGAATCTTTAGAGGATAAATTTTGTTTTCTTTCAAGTTCAATTGCTACATCTATCATTATAATTGCATTTTTTTTGACAATTCCAACCAGTAAAATTACACCAATAAACGCAATAATACTAAATTCTTTATTAAATAGCATTAATGCCAGTATTGCACCAACTCCTGCAGATGGTAGAGTAGATAAAATCGTGATAGGATGTGCTAAGCTTTCATATAATATGCCAAGCACGATGTAGATAACAATTAATGCACTAAGTATTAGTAAAGGTTGGCTACTTAGTGAATCTTGAAATAGCTTAGCACTGCCTTGAAACTTTCCTTTTACTGCAGACGGAACGCCAATTTTAGCTAATGCTTGCTGAATTGCTTCCGTGGCTTGGCTTAATGAAACACCTTCGGCTAAATTAAATGAAATAGTACTTGAGGCGAATTGGTCTTGATGATTAACAGAAAGAGCTGTTTTAGTTGGCACAATTTTGGTAAATTCTGCTAATGGAATTTGTTTACCATCATTTGATATTAAGTATATTTCCTTTAGTGATTCTGGGTTTTGTAAGTAACGAGAATCAGCTTCCATAACGACACGATATTGATTTAAAACCTCGTAAATTGTAGAAATTTGACGTTGCCCAAAAGCATCATTTAAAGTTGCATCTAAATTACGTACATTTATACCAAGGCTACTTGCTCGGTCTCTATCAATTACTATTGATGTTTGCAAACCCTTATCTTGTGCATCGGTGTTTATGTCAGCTAGCATGGGCAGTTTTGCTAGAGCATTTTTTATTTTAGGTTCCCATTCTCGTAGTAGATTTAAATTATCTGATTGGATAGTGTACTGATATTGTGCATTACTTTGTCTGCCTCCTATACGCAAATCCTGTGCGGATTGTAAGAATAGTGATGCTCCTGCTACTTTATTTAATTTACTTCTAAGGCGGTTTATTACTTCATCAGCTAGGACTTTTCTTTCATGTAATGGTTTTAGAATGACAAACATATTACCTGAATTTGTTTGGTTTCCACCTGTAAAAGCATTTACATTTGCGACAGCTGGGTCTTGTTTAACTATATTCACAAATTGTGTAACTTTTTCACTCATAGCTTGAAATGATATGGCTTGGTCAGCTTGAATATTGCCCATGATTAAGCCTGTATCTTGTTGAGGGAAAAATCCTTTGGGAATATTTATATATAGCCACACATTAAAACCAATTGTGATAAAAAATATTAGCATTAAGGTTTTTACATGATTTAAAGCCCATGTTAATGATTTTGCATAGCCATTATGGAGTATATTTAATATATTATTTACACTATTTGAAATAATATTTTGTAGGATTTTAAATTTAGATTGATGAATATGATTTTGTTTAATTTCAATATTAATTTTATTTTGTCTTTTTAACCAATATGCACACAGCATTGGCGTAATAGTTAATGAAACAAATAACGATACTAAAATTGCTACAGATAAAGTAATCGCAAATTCACGAAATAATCTCCCAATAATTCCGCCCATAGCTAAAACAGGAATAAATACTGCAATTAATGAAATACTCATGGATACAACAGTAAAACTTACCTCTGATGCACCTTTCAAAGCTGCTTGCATTGGTTTCATGCCTTTTTCAATATGTCGCATCGTATTTTCAAGTACGACAACCGCATCATCTACCACAAATCCTGTAGCAATTGTTAAAGCCATTAAAGACAGATTATTTAAGCTATAACCTAAAAAGTACATAATACAAAATGTACCAAGTAATGATACAGGAACAGCAATAGCAGGAATAAGCGTAGCTCTAATACTACGTAAAAACACAAATACAACTAAAATTACTAATGCTATAGATATTAATAAAGACCGTTCTACTTCAAGCAATGATGCTTTTATTGTTGTTGTTCTTTCCATTGCTATATGCATATTTATACTGCTTGGAATTGAACTTTGTAATTTAGGTAAAATATTTTTTACATGTGCTACTGTTTCTAGAATGTTTGCATTTGGTTGCCTAAATATTACTAATTGTACGGCTGGCTTACCATTAGCAAGCCCCATATTTCGAGAATTTTCTACGCTATCACTAACTTTTGCAATATCTTTTAAATAAATAGGAGAGTTATTTTTATAGGTAATAATTAAAGGTAAGTAATCACTAGCTGTTTTAGCTTGGTCATTTGCACTAATTTGCCACTGCTTTTCACTGCCATTTATGCTACCTTTAGGCTTGTTTACATTTGCATTTGCGATGGCTGTTCTTACTTGTTCTAGTGATATTCCTTTGGCATTAATTGCTGGTAAATCGAGTGAAACTCTAACCGCTGGCAATGCTCCGCCACCAATATTTACTTGCCCAACTCCTTCAACTTGCGAAATACGTTGAGATAATAATGTAGAAGCAACATCGTACATTTGCCCACGTGTCATCGTATCTGAGGTTAAAGAAATAATCATAATCGGCGAATCAGAAGGATTTACCTTACGATAAGTTGGATTGCTTGGCAAACTACTTGGCAATAAAACACGAGATGAATTTATAGCTGCTTGTACTTCACGGGCTGCGCTGTCAATATTTTTAGATAAATCAAATTGTATAGTGATGCGAGTTGAGCCTAATGAGCTTGAAGATGTTAATTCTGTAACACCAGAAATTGCTCCTAATGCTCTTTCAAGAGGGGTTGCAACGGTTGCAGCCATTGTTTCAGGACTAGCCCCTGATAAATTTGCTTGAACGGAAATTGTAGGGTATTCAACTTGGGGTAATGGAGAAACAGGCAGTAAAACAAAACCTAACACACCTGCTAAAGCAATTGCTATGGTTAATAGTGTTGTTGCAACAGGGCGAGAGATAAATATTCTACTTATCATATTGGTAAATATATTAATAATTTAATTATGCATTTTATATTGACTAATTGGTATATGATTTGTTCAAAACTAATGTGTACTATAATAAAAGTATTTATTAATACATCTTTTAAATTTAAGTAAATTCTCTAATTCCTGAATTATTAATTGCACTATTTAAGCAATTTTCATAATGTTCAAGAAATTGTGCAATATCTTGAGTTGATAATTTCTCAGAAATATAAATAAAACTAAGTATAGCCAATGTATCAAATGGCTCATAAGATACAAAAGTACATAGCCAATTACTACTATTAGCTTTATTAAGTGCATTAAGAAAATTTTTTTTCTTGCCCCACCTAGGTTTTTTAATGTTATAAAATGACTGAATTGTAATTATAGAAAGTATTTTATTGATAGAAACAATTAGATTGGAACGTAGTTCATGATGAGCTATTATTTTATTTGAGTTTTCTTTATCTATTTCCACTTTATAACTTTGAGCTTCAAGAATTTTTTTAATCCAATCTATTGTTATTTCTCCAGATTATTTAATATCTTCTTCTTTTATAGTAAGGACGCCACAAGAACGACAAAACTTATCAGATAAATCAATTTCTAGTTGGCAATTTTTGCAACGCATGTTTTTATCCTTTTAGATTTTTATTTCTTTTAATTGTATAATATAATTATGGGATATTAAAAAAATAAACATAAAAACAACAACTTTTTAGTTCCTAAACCTGTTTTTCTTTTCTTATTTTCCTCATCTCTCTAATTGCTTTTAGTCTGCGTTTATAGCCTATTTTTGCATTAATATTATTTGCTTTACTTGCTAATTTATCAAAATATAAATAAATAACAGGTGTAGTAAACAATGTAAGAACTTGGCTAACCAATAATCCACCCACCATAGTTAAACCCAATGGTTGTCGCAATTCACTGCCCATACCTTTACCAAGCATTAAAGGCAAAGCACCTAGCAAGGCTGCCATGGTTGTCATTAAAATTGGTCTTAAACGTAGTAAGCAAGCCTGCCTAATTGCATCAAATGCTTGTAAGCCTTGATTACGTTCCGCATCTAAAGCAAAATCTATCATCATGATTGCATTCTTTTTGACAATTCCAATTAATAACACAATACCAATTATTGCAATTACATTTAAATCATTGCCAGAAAACATCAAGGCTAACAAAGCACCAATACCTGCAGACGGCAAAGTTGATAAAATAGTAATTGGGTGAATATAACTTTCATACAGTATGCCAAGAACAATATACATTGTAACAATAGCAGCAATAACTAAAAGTAATTGATTAAATAAAGCAGCTTTAAAAGCTAATGTTGCACCTTGAAAGTGAGTGTTAATGCTACTAGGTAATCCGATATCTTTTTGCACTTGCTCAACTTGGCTCACTGCTTCGCCTAATGACACTCCTTGAGCTAAATTAAAATAGATTGTATTTGCAGGAAATTGAGCTAAATGGTTAATAGCTAGTGCAGTAGGCTTTTCAACTACTTGTGCAATAGTCGATAAAGGAATTTGTGAAATAATACCATTAACATTGCTGGGGATATATATTTTAGCGATATCTTGTGGTGTTTGACTAAATTTTGCATCTACTTCCAAAACTACACGATATTGGCTTGATTGCGTAAAAATAGTAGAAATTAAACGTTGTCCAAATGCATTATATAAAGCATTATCAATTGTTGAGACGCTAATCCCAAATCTTGAGGCTATATCTCTATCAATTTTTACATAGCTTTGCAAACCTGCATTTTGTTGGTCTGTGCTTACATCGCTTAATTGAGGCATTTCTTTTAGTTTATCAACTAATTTAGGCACGTACTCTGCTAAAGCTTTAGGGTCAGTACTATCTAATGTAAATTGATATTGCGTTCTACTTATTCTATCTTCAATCGTCAAGTCTTGTAATGGTTGAAGATAAACGTTTACACCTGATAAATTTACATTTGATTTTAACTGTTGATTTAAATCTTCAATTATCTGCGTAACATGTTTGCGTCCTGAACTTGAACTATGCTCAATATTCTTTAAATTAACCAACATACGCCCACTATTTAATGTTTGATTAATTCCATCAACTCCAATAAATGAAGATAAGCTCTCTATATTATTATTTTTAAGTATTTCTTTAGCAATCATTTGCTGTTTTTCACTCATTTTACTAAATGAAATACTTTGTGGTGCTTCGGTAATAACTTGTATCGAGCCTGTATCTTGTACTGGAAAAAATCCTTTTGGTACAAGAATAGCTAAAACAACGGTTAATCCTATACTAGCTAATGCAACAAATAAAGTTAAACGCTGGTGTGCCAAAACCCAATCTAAAGCAAGTGCATATTTATTAACTAATTTATCAAAACCATTACCAATTGCACGTAGCCACTTAGGTTGCTTATGTTCATGCTCATGTTTTAACAGCCTTGCACTCATCATTGGTGTTAAGGTAATCGAAACAAAAGCTGAGATTAATATAGATATTGCTAATGTAATGGCAAATTCACGGAATAATCTTCCAACAATTTCATCCATGAATAATAGTGGAATAAGCACAGCTATTAATGAAATAGTTAAAGATATAATTGTAAATCCAATTTGTTTTGCCCCTTTAATCGCTGCATCAAAGGGTTTTTCTCCATCTTCTATATATCTAGCGATATTCTCAATCATTACAATAGCATCATCAACGACAAAGCCAGATGCAATAGTCAAAGCCATAAGCGTAAGGTTATTAATTGTAAAGCCTGTAAAGTACATAATTGCAAATGTGCCAACTAAGGATAATGGCACAGCAACACCAGCAATAATCGTGGCAGGTATACTACGTAAAAATAAAAATATAACCAATACAACTAATACAATGGCTAAAACTAATTCTTTTTGTACATCTTCAACTGATGCTCTAATTGTTGTAGTGCGGTCACTAAGCACTTTTACTTTAACAGATTCAGGTAGGCTAGATTGTAAATCAGGTAATAATTTTTGTATGCTATCAACTGTAGCAATTACATTTGCACTAGGTTGTCTTTGTACATTAATGATAATTGCAGGCTTTTCATTTGCCCATGCAGATAGCCTTACATTTTCGGCACCATCAACTACATTAGCAATATCGGATATACGAATTGGCGTAGCATTTTTATAGGCAATAATTAAATTTTTATACTCATCTGCATTTGCCAGCTGGTCATTTGCATCAATAGTTGAAGCACGCAAACTACCATCAAAGCTACCTTTAGCTTGTTTAACATTTTGGTTCGCAATCATTGTACGCACATCTTCTAGCGATAAACCTAATGAAGCTAGCTTAGCACTATCTACTTGAATGCGAACAGCAGGCTTTTGTCCACCTGATAATGTTACTAAACCAACGCCATTAACTTGAGCTATTTTTTGAGCAATTCTTGTTTCAGCTAAATCTTGCACTTTTGGTAGTGCCAATGAATCACTGGTTAGGGCTAGAGTTAAAATTGGAGCATCGGCAGGATTTACTTTGTTATACACGGGTGGAGATGGAATATCTGTAGGTAAAAGCGTTGCAGCCGCATTAATTCCAGCCTGTACTTGTTGTTCCGCCACATCTAACTTTAAATCTAGCGAAAAACGTAACATAATAATTGACGCACCACCGCTAGAGGTTGACCACATTTGTTCCAGCCCAGCTAGTTGCCCTAATTGTCGCTCAAGCGGTGCAGTAATTGAAGATGTAATTACATCAGGGCTAGCCCCAGGGTAAAGAGTTGTAATTTGTATAGTTGGATAATCAACTTGTGGCAAGGCTGATTGAGGTAGCAAACGGTAGCCCACAATACCAGCAATAAAAATTGCTAGCATAAGCAAACTTGTTGCAACAGGGCGTAGAATGAATGGATAAGATATGTTCATATATTATAATTTAAATATTATTGAATATTATTTATTTGGGTTTGCTGATTTAGCTATATCTTTATTTGCCATATCTTGTTTAACATCTTCTTTATTACCTTTACCTTCTCCATGCTTATGTTTGATATGTTCTCCACTATCTCTATTTTTATCTCCAATATTCGCCTCATTTGCAATACTAACAACAGCACCATCTCTTAATTTATCCAACCCATCAACTACAACAGTATCTCCTATCGCAATTCCCTCATCAACGACAACTCTTTCGCCAAAATTTACGCCAAGTTTTACTTTAGTCATAACAGCTTTTTTATCTGACATATTGACTTTATACACAAAACTACCTGCATTACCCTTTTGCACAGCACTTTGCATAACAGTCGTTACACCTTTAAGCATATCTAAAATTACGTTGATATTAACAAATTGCCCTGTAAATAATTTATTTGATTTATTTTCAAATTGAGCTTTAATTTTTATCGAACCAGTGCTTGCATCAGTTTGGTTATCGATAGCAATTAATTTGCCTGCTTCAATCACAGTTACATTATCACGGTCTTTGGCTTCAACGATGATATCTTTTCCTTGTTGTTTGGCTTGCTCAAATTTTTCAATAAGCAAGGCAAGATTTTCTTGAGGAATTGAAAAGCTAGCAATAATTGGCTGAATTTGTGTAATAGTAGCAATTCCGTTTGTATCACTAGTACGAGCCATATTTCCTGCATCAATTTGTTTTAAACCAATTCTACCGCTAATTGGTGCAGTTACATTAGTAAAAGATAAATTTAATTTTGCAGATTCGATATTTGCATTATCACTATCAATATTACCTTCTAATTGCTTTACAAGAGCTGATTGAGTATCAACTTGCTGTTTTGCGATTGAATTTTCAGCAAACAGATTTTTATATCTTTCTAAATCTAATTTAGCGATATTTAATTGAGCAAGGTCTTTTTTTAATTGTCCTTGAGTTGCTAGTAATATTGTTTTAAAAGCTCGATTATCTAATTTCGCAATTATATCCCCTGCTTTTACTAAAGAGCCTTCTTTAAAGTTTATAGATTCAATTAAGCCATCAACTCTAACTCTAACAGTTGCTTGATTATTAGCAGTAATTGTACCTAAAGCAGTAACAATAACAGGCACATCATTTGCACTTGCTTTATCAACCATAGCAGGTACATTGCGATTGCGACGATTATTAACAGATTTATTATTAGAAGTTTCAGATGTGGACGCAGTTTTATTATCTGTAGAATTACTATTGTTTTTAGACTGCTTATACCACCACCCTCCACCAATTATTAAACATAATGATAAAAAGCTTAGCAAAATTTTAGTTGATTTACTCATTGGAGTCCTTGAGCATATTATAGCTAATTCTCTTTTGTACTATCTGCGTCGGATTTTTTGCCTACCTCTAGATGACATAAAATATAAAACTAGCTATATTATTAGATATTCTTATATACAAAAGACTAATTATTTTGCTATAGGTTCATATTTTATAGATAAGAATAATTATCATTTGATGGCTTGGCTAATTAAATGAATATAGTTATGTATACATTAATCTATATTCATATCAACCACTAATTTACCTATATGCTGGTTACTCATTAAATCCACATGTGCTTGATTAATATTAGTTTTCGCATAAACCTGTTCAATAATTGGTTTTATTTTTTTACTTGAAATTTTAGGTAAAATATATTGATTAATTTGAGCGGTTATCTCGCTTTTGTATGCTTCAGTTTGTAGCCTGAGCATTGTTCCACTTAGGGTAATTTGCTTTTGCATCAAGCTCGCAATATTAATACTAGACTTTGCTCCTTGCAAAAATGCGATGCATGTTATACGAGAATTTTTATTCATATTTGGCAATAAATTATTAATATCACCCAACATATCTAAACAAAAATCTATACATAAATTATAACGTTCGCATATTTGATTAAGGCTATATTCTTCACTGCAAAAGATATGTAAATTAGCATGCTTTTTAGCATTCATCATGCTTTTGAGTTGTTCTAGCTTTTGGATTGATGAAGTTGAGGCAATAACTGTAAATCCAAATGCAAGGCACATTTGAATAGCCATCGTACCAATTCCGCTACTTGCTGCATTAATATATATAGTTTTATTACTTAATTTAGATGCTTCAGATATTTGTTCTTCTAAACAATTTTTTAAATTAGCTTGATTAAATAAGGCATGCCAAACTGTAAATAAAGCTTCAGGCAAAGCACTGGCTTCAATGTAAGATAAATGTTGAGGAATAATAATACACTGACTTAATGGAATTAAAACATGACTAGCATAAGCACCACCTGCAATGATTGCCATTACCCTATCGCCGATTTTAATGCTATTTTGTTTACTATGCGTAGAATCATTTTGATTAAGGTTATTATCATTAATACCAATAACCTCTCCGCTAAATTCCAAGCCTAACACTTTTGGCATATCAGGCGTTACGGGATATTTTCCCATTTTCTGCAAAACATCAGCCCGATTAATCCCAAATGCTTTTATTGCAACTAAGGCATAGCCTTGTG
>JBJOQB010000059.1:0-4941 GCA_046050125.1 Pseudomonadota bacterium | reverse complement strand
GGGAATTTATCTAGTCCTGTTAATAATGCTAAGGGAACTTGCTATGAATGTAATGAATATACAGAAATAACTGGCAGTTGTGCAAGCAATAGTAGTCATTTACTATGTAGCCTTACCTGCCAATTAGCACATTCATGCTAATTAAATAGGTCAAAGAGAAAAGCTTATTTGCTTATTTATTACATTCATCTAATAAGCTTTTTACTTTATGAATTCACGTTTATAAAAATTATGAAAAAATGCCTTCATGCTTTTTGCATAATCTTACGCCATAATTATTATAAGCAAGATAATACCTAATGTTTCCATTTTTAGTTTTGTAACCAGCTTTGGTCAGCGGATTCTCTAATTGTTCTTTTTTATCTGATGAAAGAGTGGTAAGAGTTCCATTTTCACAACCTAAAATATCACAATCTTTAATTTGTGTTTTAAATAAATCATAATGTTTTGAGCATAAACTTATTGCATAACAATCATTATCTTGAGAATATCTAATATCTTTGCTTTTTAAGCTAAGCCTAGTTAATAAATCAAAAATATTTTCTTCACTATCATAATAGCTTTTATGCTCATCTTTTCTACATCTACGGATATTGCAACTCTGTGCCTTTGTAGATTGTTTATTCTCTCCTAAGTTATTTTTTTTAGAAAGATATTTGATTGCACTTAATCTCATGATAATTTATTTATATATTTTAAGTATGTATTCCTAATTCTATAGCATAATAATTATAATTGATACTGGTATATTCTCTAATATTTTGTTTTCTACTTTATTTTATGCATATATTCTAAATAATGTCCAAATAAAACCCAATATCCAAAATACTAGAAACACGCTCGGAGCTCGCTTTGAGAAAGCAATACTTTGCTCATGTTCGTAGTCATATACAGTATCTTTTTCTACATTATCTAAAATATCACGACTGTTTTTATATTCATTACTATCTATTTTTTTTAATAAAATTCTTTGTTTTACCAACCATTCTCGAATTAGCTTTTGCGTTAATGATAAAGGTTTTTGGCTTAACCAAGAGGTATAAGCACCTAAAACAATAACTAAAATCTGTGGAATAGCTACAATTTTAAAATTAGATACATTATTTAAAATTGCAAAAGGTACAACTAAAAATGATTGGCAAGTAATCAATAAATTTAAACGCATTGAAAGTAAGCTAAATTCATGCTTAATTTCTCCACGATAAAAATTTAGTAAGTCCAAATCTTGTTTTGAAATATATTCTTTATGTTTTATATATTTTTCTTCCATGGTTCTAATATTAGTATTATGTTTAAAATAATCTAGCTACTCTTTTGGCTGACACTTATTGTTAAGTTATTCAAACCAATGTCTCGCACACATTCTTTATATTCATCAGTATCCAGCTGTTCAGATTTTAGAACTTTGCCAGATTTGTCTGTATATGTAACAACATTGTTTTTATAAGCGTCTGTTGCTATTCTTGTTATATCTCTTATGGCTCTTACAGCTTTTAATATAAAAATCTCCTAAATTTATTTAAATTCAAATTGTATAGCTAGCCTAGCTAAATCAGAATTGCTTGCCACAGAGGCGGACGCTAAAATTGCAACGCATATAGTACAAATAGTACAGCTAGGAGCAATTTTTAGGACAACAAATATGCCAAACTATTATCATTTAGCTAAATAACTATGTTTACAAGCCTATTTGGCACTACAATAATTTTCTTAGCTTGAGCAACACCTGTACGCACAACAATTTCACTTTGCATTGCAATCTCTTCAATTTGCTCTTTGCTTGCATCGCTTGGTACTAAAATTTGCCCTTTTGTTTTACCATTAATTTGTAAAGTTAAGCTGATATTATCTTGCTTTAATGCACTTTCATCAACTTGTGGCCATGCTGTATCAAATAAATTGCCATAATTAGCCTCTAATGCTAAATCTTGCCATAAAGCATAAGTAATATGTGGCACAATTGGATATAAAATACATAATAAAATACGTATACCTTCGCCAATAACACTTGCATTTACTCTTTGTTTTTGTCCATCTTCTAAAGCATTAAGTAATTTCATAGCAGCTGATACAACTGTGTTGTACTGAATTCTATCAAAATCATAACTTGCTTGTTTTAAAATTGAATGAATAGCAAATCTGCATTTTTTATCTTCATCATTTAAACTATCTGTAATTGAATTATCTAAGTTTTTAATTTGGTTACCACTTTGTTGATACTCATAGCAAAATGCCCATAATCTACGTAAATATCTAGCACAACCATCTACAGCGTCATTATTCCATTCTAACGATTGTTCAGGTGGAGCAGCAAACATAGTAAACAAGCGTGCAGTATCCGCACCGTAACTTTCAACTAAAGTTCTAGGCTCAATTACATTATTTTTTGATTTTGACATTTTTTCAATGCCACCCATTTGTACAGGCTTACCATTTTCTTTTAATGTTGCTTCAATTGGTTTGCCTTTTGCATCTAATTTAACTTCAACCTCATGCGGGTAATACCAAGTTTTTTTACCGCTTTCATCAACACTATAAAAACTTTCATTTAGTACCATGCCTTGAGTTAGTAAGCGTTGGAATGGCTCATTAAATTTTACCAACCCTAAATCACGCATTACTTTTGTCCAGAAACGTGCATATAATAAATGTAGAATTGCATGCTCAATCCCACCGATATACATATCCATTGGCGTCCAGTAATCATTTCTTTCATCTACCATTGTTGATGCATCTGGGCATGTGTATCGCATATAGTACCAGCTTGAATCTACAAAGGTATCCATAGTATCTGTTTCACGCTTCGCATGTACATTACCACATTGTGGACAACTTGTATTTAAAAACTCAGGTGTACGAGCTAAAATGTTACCGCCACCATCTGGCACTAAATGCTCTGGAAGTACTACAGGAAGCTGTTCATCAGGTACAGCCACCTCACCACAATCAGGACAGTGAATAATTGGAATTGGAGTACCCCAATAGCGTTGGCGTGATATACCCCAATCACGTAAGCGGAACGTATCTTTTTTATCGCCTAAATTTTTAGCTGATAAAATTTGTGCTACTTTATCAATAGCTTGCTCAAACGATAGATTATCTAATATATCTGAATTTATACAAATACTATTTTTACTAGCGTAGCTTTCATGCCATATTGAAGAATTAAACTCTCCATATACATTATCTGCTTCATTTACTTTTATTACTTGTTTAATCGCTAAATTATATTTATTTGCAAACGCAAAATCTCTTTCATCATGTGCAGGAACGCCCATTACAGCACCATCGCCATAAGTTATCAACACATAATTACCAATCCAAATTGGAATTTTCTCATTGCTAATTGGGTGTGTAACATAAAATGGCGTAGCAATACCTTTTTTCTCCATATTTGCCATATCTGCTTCCATTACACTACCTTGCTTGCACTCTTCAATAAACTGTGCAATTTGTGTATTATTTTTAGCAGCTAGTTGAGCAATTGGGTGTTCTGGAGCAACAGCACAAAATGTTACACCCATAATAGTGTCAGCTCTTGTAGTAAATACATACAATTTACCGTCTTGAATTAACTCGCTTTGTTCATTTTTAATTTGATGTGGGAAAGCAAATCTTACACCTGTACTTTTTCCTATCCAATTTTGTTGCATGATTTTTACACGCTCTGGCCAGTCAATATTATCTAAATCATCTAATAATTCTTGGGCATAACTTGTAATATTGAAGTAATACATTGGTATTTCACGCTTTTCAACCACAGCTCCTGAACGCCAACCCTTACCGTCAATTACTTGTTCATTTGCAAGTACAGTTTGGTCAATTGGGTCCCAATTTACAGTTCCTTTTTTACGGTAAGCAATGCCTTTTTCACGCATACGCAAAAATAACCACTGATTCCATTTGTAATAATCAGGGCTACATGTTGCTACCTCTTTAGTCCAATCAATTGCAAAACCTAATGTACCTAATTGCTCTTTCATATCTTTTATATTTTGATATGTCCATTGTGCAGGCGGTAAATTGTTGTTAATCGCAGCATTTTCTGCTGGCATACCAAATGCGTCCCAACCCATTGGCATTAGTACATTTTTACCCTTCATGCGTAATTGCCTTGCCATTACATCATTAATTGTGTAGTTACGTACATGTCCCATATGCAACTTTCCTGATGGGTATGGCAACATTGAACAAGCATAATATTTTTGTTTATCTTGGATTGCTTCTACTTGATAAGCCTTGTTCTCTTGCCAAACTTGTTGTAGGTGTTTTTCGATGTCTTGTGGGATATATTTATTTTGCATGATGATACTTTGAGGTAATACGGTTATATTCTTTATTCTAATATAAATGCAAACAGCATTAATTTAATAGCTATAGGCACGATTATTTATATACAAATTTTATCATAAATAATGTTTATTTATAATACAGTGCTAAATGCCTAAGCCAAAGATTATAGAATAATTGTTTAGCTATATATCATATAAACAACAAATTATATCTATTTAATATATAAATATAACTTATATTTATATTATGCATCGTTATACTTTCAAAAATACTATGTTATATCCTCTATTTTCAAGTCTATTAGCTTAAATATTAAATCTAGGCTAGTACAAATTCCTATTTTTATTTTTAATATTTAATATATATTATAAAATTATAAGCCCATAGAATGGGGAAGATTATGCCACCAAAAACTGACCTAAAAACATCTACACCTACAATAATGGTTAGTCGTAGCGAGACAAATGCTAACAACACAGTAACAAATACACCTAACCAAGATGGCAAAGGCAGTAAAAAATTGAGAGTGTTTAAATAAAGAATGATTATGATAAGATATAGATTTTATAATATGTAAAAAGATGAGTAAATGTAAATTTTGTAATGGTGAAAATATAGTAAGAAATGGTAATATAAGGAGAAAGCAAA
>JBJOQB010000058.1:0-2986 GCA_046050125.1 Pseudomonadota bacterium | reverse complement strand
GTTCCCTTGCTTTTACTAATGCAAGTTTGGAAATACATTTAGAATTGTTCTTTGAATAATTATGAATATTTTTATTTAATAAAAAAGCTAATGCTAGGTATATCAAAATGAAATCCTTAGCATAAATTGCCATAATCACTAAACAAACCATACTTAAAAAAGATTGTATATATAGCTGATATTTAGTATGGATAATATACCAATTATGTTGATGGGTTATATTAATGATATTTTGAATAAGTTTTTAATAGTAAATTATAATTTAAAAACACATTAAAAAAAATAGGTTAATAAATAAGAAAATTTCCTACTATTAACCTATGAATAAATTATATAGCTAAAGTTATACCAAGCTATTTAAATTAAAATAATCAAAGCATATTAAATTAAGCCATCTCACCTGTATAAGTTCTATTAGATGTCATACTAGCTTTCTGGTCTCTTTGAGTACCAACTCTAGCAAAGTTAGTTCTTCTTCTTATTACTGACATATCATTACTAGTATCTGTAGTAGTTGTAGTTGCAGTATTTAAGAATTTACCATCATAGTCAATATTTTTTCTTGGACGAGTATCGCCTTTTTCTTTATAAGGATTTTGTAAAGAACCTGTTGTTTCTCTTTCAAAACCACCAATTGCTAAATCCAAGAACTTATTATATACAACATCTACAGCATACTTGGCATTGCTTACACCTGAACTTAGATTATCCAAGATAGGCAATAATGCAGAATTAGTAATTGATATATCCTTACCATGTGTATCGTACTGACCCGCAGTAAACATTCTAACCATTAACTTAGTAAAATTACCTGTTAAATGAGACTGTACGATATTGTCTGGAAGCTGTTTTTCTTCTAGAATTGATTTTAATGCATCTTTTCTTAAAGCTGATTTATTTGATTCAGCAACCATCATATCTGCGCCTACATATGCAGCACGCCAAATGTTCTCAAATGGTGCTAATAAAGCCATCATGATAGTACTAGTTGCTTTATCGCCTAAAATAGGGTGTAACAACCAAACGAAACCTAAAGTCCAAACAGATAAAAATGCTTTAATTGAAGATTTACTAGCTACAGATGTAGTAATTGTTTCTTTAACTTCTTTTACAATATCTTGAATCTTAGCATTTAATGTTGTTGCATTTATTTCCCCATTTATAAATGAGTTATATAAATTCGACATTGTTGCCAAAGTACGATCTAAAATATTTCTTAATTCAATTGGAATTGATATACCAGTACAAAATGCCGCTACTGCTGTACAAGTAGCATTAATAGCAAACATCTGACCAAATGATTCTTCTTTATAGTCTCTAGTTAGTAAAACTAAAGGTAAGAAACTTAAAACAACGCCTAATCCAGCACCAGCAAATGCAGAATGCAATAAATTACCAACTGTAGGACCTAATGCACCCTCAGCTTTTTTGTTAATTGCTTCTTTCTCAGCTTGTGTAGCTGGTAATAGGTTATATGATTGTAAAGCGGATTTTGCAGCAGCAATAATATCTTTTGACTTTTCAACTGCTGGTTTTTTACTCCATTCTTCCCATTGTTTGCCAAATACAGCTGTTTTATTGCCAATATATTTACCTAATCTACCTGTAGCATCTGCCTCTTTATTGCCTTTTGTCATTAAAGTAAACCAAGCAGTAAACTTTTGTGGTGCTGACCAGTTATCATACTTATCACCAAATACCAACTTACCTGTAATTTTTTGAATACCACGTTTTTTCAATTCAGCATCAGTAATTGCCCAAGCATTAATTGTATTTTCTAATAAATCTACTAGATAAACTGCTGCTGCCTTTGGAATCGCAGCAATTACTGCTAAACCAAGAGAGTGGCTATCATGCATAATTGCATGCTTAATTGCATCACCTGCCATTTCACCTGCAACACCAATCATAGCAGCACCAGTTAAAATTACAATTAACTCTTTAAAGTTAATTTGCTCTCCAGTTGCCAAGCTTAGTATTTTTACTGCATTGATTTTTGGCATTATATCCGGGTGGCTATTAATTGCATTTTCTATTTTTTGTGCTATTTCTGGATAATTACTATTTAATTTAATATGTCCTGTACCTAGATAATCATAAGGGTGTTTACCTTCAATTTTTGCATCTGGCGAAAACCCTTTCTTACCGTAAATAATAGCTCTTTTACAAGTAGTATATACAGCCGTTTCTTGCGTCTCATAAGTTTTATGAGCATTGCGATTTGGATTTTTAGTACCGTCTTTTATTTCAGTTTTCTCAACTGTTGATGCATCTGTAAAAGTTTGGAACATACCATCTTTAAATCCATCTTCATGGTACTGCCCAACTAATGTAAAATCTTTTGGTAAATTATTTATTTTTAAACCTGCTTTTTGGCAGATTTGCATGATAATATCAAATTGGCTATCATAACTGCGAATAACGCCACTATCATCTTTAAATAAACCTGTAATAAATACTTCAGGCTTTAAATTTACATAATAATTATTATCTTCTGGAATTGAAGCAGAACCATTTTTTACTAATTTAAATGCATCTACTTGTGAAAACTTAGATTGAGTAATATCTGGTGGATTATCTTTTGTAATAAATGGTACAGATTTTGTTGCTTTTCTTTTACATACAAAAGGCGTATCGCCCGTTTTATTCATAATATGTAAAATTTGTGATGCATTCACAAACACATTTTGAGGCATATCTTTATGAACTTTACCAGCTTCGGCAATAACATATTTTTTTGCTCCGCTAGCAGGTTCAATATTATTTGGTGTATATTTCTGTGAAGCTTGTGATGTCTTAGATGTATAAGAACTAGGAGGCATAGTAGGAGTTGATGTTGCACTTCTAAAATTTACATCGTTTGAATTTCTAGTAGGAACTCTTGTTTGAGTTTGTCTCAAGCTTAATGGGGTTTGGGGACTTCCAATACCGTTTAATTCTGGCATATACACCTCTAAATATAATTAAAAATTTCAATTTATATAAA
>JBJOQB010000057.1:0-6024 GCA_046050125.1 Pseudomonadota bacterium | reverse complement strand
TTGTTTTAGTTTTGTCATTTGGGTTTAGTGTGTTGTTTAGTGTTTTTTTGATGTTGAGGTATTGTGCGTTTAGTTCTCTATCTTTGGCTAGATTAGATAGCATTGCTCCTGCTTGTTGTAGGCGGTCTAAACTGTTAGTTTGGCTTTGTAACTATTTAATATTGTTACTCTATATTCATGTTAAAGTAAAAAAATATTGATATAATATATTTATAATCTAAATATAAAATTATCAAATAAATCATGAGAATAGCAAATCCAATCTACGATACATTTTTTAAGTATATGATAGCAAATGTAGAAGTTGCTAAGTATATTATTGAGAATTTACTAGATAAAAAAGTAGTAAAACTGCAGCCAATACAACAGGAGAAGGTAATTCATGGCATAAAAGAATTAAGGATTATTCGCTATGATTATTCATGCACAATTCAACTAGATGATAAAACAGAAAGAAGCATAATAGTAGAATTACAAAAAAGCGAAAATCAGTTAGATATAGGAAGATTTAGAGGCTACCTTGCAAAACATTATAAAGAAGAAAGCGTTTTAGCCAATGGTAATACTGATTATTTACCCATTATTGCAATTTACTTCTTAGGTTTTAATTTAGAACATACAAATCCATTTATCAAAGCAGAGTGTAATTTAATTGATTTAAATACCAATGAATTAATTACTCAAGATAAAGATGAATTTATTGAAAAGCTAAGCCATGATATTTATTTAGTACAAATTAATCGTATCAAAAAAGAATTTACGGATAAATTAAGTCAAGTATTTAGCATGTTTAATCAGAATTATAAAGTAGAACATGATTATAAATATAAAGATGCTGTGTTAGATATTCCTGATGATAAAATCCTAGAACAAAATAAAAATATCTTTTTACATTTACATCATATGTTAGATAGTTCAGATGTGATGGACGATTTTGAAGAAGCTGTGAGAGTTAATAAAATACTTTTAGAAGGCGAAAGGAAAGAACGAGCAGAGGGAAAAGCACAAGGTGAGCATGAAACTAAAATAAAAATCGCTAAATCTATGAAAGATTTAAATATTAGTATTGATATGATTATGACGGCAACAGGTTTAAGTAAGTCAGAGATTGAGCTTTATATATAAATTCCAAATATTACTTATTAACGCCATGCACAACTTAGATTATTTTACATTTAATCGAGTAAGTAATATATTTAGTTATACATGTCGTTTATTATTAAAAATAAACTAATTTAAATTAATCATTACATTTATGTTATAATCTGCGGTAATTAGGAATTTTATATAGCTAAATGATAATAGTTTGGCATATTTGTTGTCCTTAAAATTGCTCCTAGCTGTAATATTTGTAATATTTGTAGTATCTCATGTACGGACAGCAATTTTAGCGTCCGCCTTTATGACAAGCAATTCTGATTTATCTATAATTTAAAAGGGAAATAGAATTTATATCAGATGATTTATAATTCTGAATATAAGTAAACTATGCTGTCCTTGCAGCGGTATGCTGATTCGTAGAATATACAGAAATATATACATATAAATATGATAGCCAATCTTAACTTAGTTATGGTTGGCTTATTTTATTTAATCCACTGTAATTGAAATTATCTATAGTTATGGGAAGGAAGTATATAAATCATAGCCAAACTATTATCATTTAGCTATAAGTTTGGTTATAGTCAGTTAGCCCGAAGACCTGCCTAATTATTGGGGTATTTATATATAGCTAAGGCATAATTACTTGGCTATAAAAATACATATCTACTTAATACAATGGATATTAAGGTTTTATTTTATTCTTCATCTATGAACAAGCAAAAATCATCATACAAAATCGCTTACACAAGCATAATTATGGCAATTAACACAGCATTATATGCAACAAATGGTTATGCACAGCAAGCTACTGCAGAGCCACAAACTACAGAAGCAAAAACAGATATAAAAAATACTTCAGATAGTTTAATTAAAAAATCTTTATCAACTAATGTAGAGCATACAGCAAATACAGCTGAATACACAGTTTTAGAGCCTGTAATAGTAACAGCAGCTAAGGTTGAACAAAAATTACCAAAAGCATTGCCAACAACTTTGGCTATCAATTTACAAAAATCTAATCCAAATATTACATCTGTAGTTGATGTTTTAAGACAGCAATTAGGCATGGAATTAAAGCAACTAGGTGGCGTTGGTGGACAAACTAGTTTGTTTATGCGTTCGGCTGGTTCTAGCCAAAGTTTAGTTTTACTAGACGGCGTGCCAATTAACAGCTTAAGCAGTGGCGGAACATCAATTGAGCGATTATCTTTAAATAATATTGCATCAGCTGAAGCAGTTTTAGGTAGTGTATCTAGCCTTTATGGTAGCAATGCCATGGGTGGTGTTTTAAGTCTTTCAAGTTTACCAAAATCAACAACTAAAGAAACAAAATATAGCGTAGACGTAAAAGCAAAAGGCGGAACTGATAGCACTTATGGCGTAAATGCTGGCTTAAACGGACAGTACTATAACCAAGAAAGCCATGCATTAACATCATATGGTTTAAAAGTTTCAGGCTTTGAAACAGATGGTATTGATGCTATGGATAAAAAAGCTTATCCAAATAGCAATCCAGATAAAGATGGATTTTCACAACGAGGTGCAAGCGTATATCTCCAACATCAACAAAATAATAACAGCATAGGCATTACTGCAGGTACAACAAAAAGCAAAGGCGAATATGATAATGCTTACGCTATGCCAACAGATACGCATAAGTATAAAAGTACATTTAATAACTTTGGTTTAAATTTAACCTCTAAATTTAGTAGCCAATTACAAGGAAAAGTAATTTTAGGTTATAACCAAGAAGATGCTACTGATTACAAAAATGATAAAAAAACATCTGAATATACAAACACCAATAAGTACGCAAGTGCTCAATTAGATTACTTTGTAAACCCTGAAAATGTTGTGAGTTTACAAGCAGAAAGATTAAACCAAGATTTAGAATCTAATAGCAAGTATAAAAAAAACGACCGCCAAACTAACAGCCTGCGTTTAGGTTATGTGGGGCAAATTGATGCACATAGCATACAAGCAAATGTGCGTTATGATGATGTATCAGATATTAAAAAAGCCGTAACTTACTTTACAGGATATGGCTTTAATTTAAATCCAGCATGGAAAGTATTTGCAACGCATTCAACAGGTTTTAGAGTAGCAAGCTTTAATGAGTTATATGGTCCATTTGGTGGCAATCAAGATTTAAATCCAGAAAAAAGCAAAAATGTTGAATTAGGTGTGCAGTATGCCCAAAGTGGTATATTTTGGCGTACCAGTATATATCAAAACAGATATACTGATTTAATTGGTTATGATATGAATTACAAGCCAATTAATATTAATAAAGCTAAAATTAGCGGTATAGAAAGTTTGGTAAAAGCAAATATTGATAAATTAAACGTATATGCTGGTTTAAATTTACAAAACCCACAACAAATTGATGTAACACCTCAAGGCGAGCAAAAATCTACATTATTATTACGTGCTAAGTTGTTTGGTAATTTAGGTGCAAATTATAAATTTAATGCTCAAGGTAGAGATTTAACAATTGGTGGTAATCTTCAATTCACAGGCGATAGGCAAGATTATGGTAGACAAAAATTAGGTGGTTATGCTTTACTAGATTTAAATTTAGATTATGCCTTAACTAAAGAATTAGCATTACAAATTGGAATTAAAAATGCTTTAAATCGTAAGGGTATATTTGATGCTTATGGCTACAATAAGCCTGAAAGAAAAGCATTTGTACAAATAAGTTATACATCAAAATAAGTGTGTTGAATTGATAATATATTTTATTGATATACCGAATGTATTATATTAATAAATATCTAAGATGTTATTTATAGATGTTTTTATAATCTAAACACATATATGTCATACCTGCAAAGGCAGGTATCCAGAATTTTTATTTATTGGATTCTCGTCCGCACAGGAATGACATTAAATCAGCTTTTATCTATCTGTTATATTTTACTAGAATATTTAAGGATTATTCAGCCTCTTTATTATTTACAAATCTTCAAACCAATTGTAATATATGGTTTTGATTAAAAACGTTATTTTCACACTGTTTAATTAATAAATTTTCTAAATTTAATAAACTAAGATAAGGATAAAAATGCCAGCTGTTAATTCTATTACATATCAATCAATTTATGCACATCAAGCAAGCTCAAATCAAGTAAAAACAATTAAACCAACCAAAACCTTGCAAGCTTACTTGGGTGATTTAAGTAGCTTAAGCTCTAAGCCAAGCGTAGGAAATGAACAGGCTTTATATCAAGCTGCAAATTCAGATAATTTAAGACATATGCACCAAGCTTTTGGTAAGCAGGTATTTGGCTTTATTCCTGCATTGATAAAGAAATTAGATGATTTAGCTAAAGATAAAAACAAAATAATTAATACTTATTTAGGTAATAGTAGTAATGATACAAATGTAACTATACCAGCAATTTTAAGCAAAAATCCATTTGATATCTTATATGGTAGTGATAAAAAAACAGTAATTCCAAATTTAGTTAATGAAATCATTCAAGACAATATAAATCCAGATGTTTTACAAAAGAAAGAAGATGTAAATAAAGCTAAGGTTATTAGAAAAACCATAACTGATGGTAGTTTTAGCAAAATTATAGATAAGCTAGGTAAAGAGTTTTTTGATAAATCAGACCTTCGCCAGATCTATATGATGCATAAATTGGTAATTTCTACAGAATTTGATAATTTATATAGTATGTTAGGTAAACAGTTTATGCTTAAAGCAATACCAGAGGAAATACAAGCAATAAAAGATGCTATTTCTACAGGAAAGCTTGAAAATTTAATTGTTAAGCTTTCTCAAAGTATTATATATTATTCTTCTGATGATAGAGATTATGATTCTGATGATGAACCAAAAGTTAAGAAAAAAGCTAAAAAAGTTGATTTAAGCAGATATGATAAAAACTTCTTTATTAAAGCACCTGCTGAATTAGTAGTTGCTGTTACTAAATTATCAAATGAGGAGTTCAATAAGATATTTGACAAACTAGAAAATGATTTCTTTATTGAAGCACCTGCTGAATTAGTATTTGCTGTTATTAAATTATCAAATGAGGAGTTCAATAAGATATTTGACAAACTAGGAAAGTATTTCTTTAGCCGAAAATCAAGCATCCATTATAATATGTTCGCTAGACGTGTGTATACATATTTTTATGTAAGTAAAAAACATATTGATTGTGTATTATTGGCTATGCAAAAAAACATGTTTGATAAATTAGTCAAAACTTTAGGCAAAGACTTTTTCTGTCAAAATAATAGCCCTGAGCTTGTAATGCTAGCAATGAGACTAATTGAGGAAGGTACATTTGATAAAATACTGAGCAAAGCAGCAGGCAAAGATTTATTTAAAGGTAATAGTAGTGAAAAATTAGAATTACTAAATAATGCAGTAAAAGATGGTTCATTTGATATTTTAGTAAGTAAGTTTAATTCGTATTTCATTAAACATGCATATACAAAAACAATAAAACATATATTAAACTCAATTAAATCTGGCACTTTTGATAAGCTATTTGAAACTTTAGGTGAAGATTTTTTTAGTGATTATAACTCTAAAGAAAAGATAGAGATTCTCTCTGATACAGTCAAAGCAGGAACATTTGATATCATTATCAAAGATTTTGGTTTTATAACTAGTAGTCATGTAGAGGCTAAGCATATTAGTAAACTGAGTGAATTGATTGCCAAGGTTTTAAGTTTAGAAAAAGTACAAAAATAATTTAATAAAGTAATATTTCAGGAAAATTTATGCCAACTGTAACATCGGAAAAGCCTCAACAAGAGTGTTATTTAAAGATAGCTAGCTTAAATATAGATTGTAATCTATTAAATTCTATTGTTTGATTAACATTAATCCATAAACGCATAGTTAAATCAACCATTTCTTTAGTTTTTGATACCACTTTAGTTCTCCTTGTCATTCTG
>JBJOQB010000056.1:0-4447 GCA_046050125.1 Pseudomonadota bacterium | reverse complement strand
TATTTAGCTATATATAACAGGCTTTATGCAAAGTTTTTGACCAAGGATATATCCCGTTGCTGATTTCCGCCATAATTGCATCAGCACATATATGCGACCATGAAAGACCATGTGAAGATAGACCAGATAAAATATATGCGTTATTCAAATATGGAATTTTACCAGCAATTGGTAAGTGATTTGAGCAAAATGCCCTTGTGGCTTGACGATGTTTAAATAATTTTGTGAAATTAAATTGTAATTTACTATTATTAATAGCAATATGCTTGATTTCTGGCATAAAATTTGGAATTACATCTTGTATTATTTTTATATTATGCATATGAACTTCATTTATTGACATTAAATTATCATTATGTTCATATGTTGCACCTGTCCAAATCAAATTTTGATTATAATTATGTTGATTTAAATCTAAGCTTATATCTTTTACAATATAGCCTTTGCCACTAATTATTTGTTGTGGAATATCTTTTATATCAAATATATGTTGTGGTATACCACTAATTTGTCCATGTACTTTATGTAGATTTATTTTATCATTATTATTTTGTATATTATTTGTACTATAAATTGAATTAACTAAATCAGTTGCTTCAAATGCATTACATATGAATAATAAATCAGTATTAATATTACTCTGACCATACTGATTTTCAAAGCTAATATTCCATGAACTAGATTTATTTTTTAAATCAGAATTACTAGAATTAATATTATGAATATGTTTAATTTTAGTATTGGATATAATTTTAACTAAATTATGATTTTCCTCTAAAAGAGCATTAATTAATAATTTTGGTTGTAATGCAATTCCTGTATGCCAATTTAAAATACCTTGATTTATATCAATATCTAACCAATTTTTTATACTATTAATTTTTTTTATATCATGCCTAAAGTATTCTTTTACTGAATTTAATTGCCACCAACTTTGATTAAAAAAGTAATTATTCAAGAAATTTTTTACATAATGTACGGCACTACGACTTAGTTGGCTATTGATATTATCATCTGCACTTGCATGTGGCTTTAATATGCCAATTGGATTACCTGATGCACCACTTGCAATATCGCCTTTATCAATTATTGTAGTTGCAATACCTAATTTTGCTAACCTAAATGCAATATTTGCTCCTGCAATTCCACCACCAATTACTACGGCTGTTTGATAATTTTGCTTATTGTAATAGTTATCATAATATGCATACTTCCAAGGTTCTGGATTATATTCATAAATATTATAATCTTTATAAGATTAACAATTTTGACTAATATGATTGTTTAAGTTATCAATAGGAATAAATTTAATAATACTGTTTTTTAAAGGTATAGAAGATAATACTACAGATTTTGGTTTTAGTAATTTTTCCAAATTAGCATTTATTTCTAAATTAGAATTAATTGAATTAGTGCTTAAAATATCAAATAAATTATATTTAATCTGTAAGTTTTGTATTGATTTATCTAGGCTGTCATCGATAATAATAATGATTTTTATATCATCAAAATGAATTGTATAAAATCCTTTTGCATTTGGTGGGTAAAATTCAATTATTTTATTTAATATATTTTTATATTTTGTATTTATTTTCAATAAATCAATTAAAATCTTATTTATTAAATCATAGTCTTTTGAGTTTTGAATCAATACTAAATTTAGATTGTGATTACTACAAGCAGTAGTATTTTGTTGAAATATAATCCAATCATGTAATATTTGAAGTATACTTTTTATGCTAGTAAGTAAATATTGGCTATAATTATGATGATAATTGTTGCAATTATTGCTTTCATATTCATCATCATAGATAGCTAATATATTAAAATTACTAGAATTAAAAGCACTTAGATTGCGATTTTTATCTAGTAATTTGATAAATAATTCTTGATACACAGCTTATATTTTAGCTATTAAAAATTTAGATATATGTGTTTTGTGTTTTCTATTGAGGTGCTGCTAAACAACCAACATCACCTGTTTTACCTGTGTCTAACCCCATTTGTTTTAATGTTTCTTTGGTCAAATCAACTTGGGCTTGTGCTGCTTGTGGATTTGATTTCATTGCATCTAACATAGCTTGTTGGATTGGGTCTTTTGTTGAGGCTTTTGAAATACCCCATATTAAGCTAATTACTAAAATTGGTACAATTGCTGCTAAAGCAACATATATAGCAAATTTTAAATTATTTGTACTATTTCTTTGCTTTACTCTTGAGAAAGGCAAAATGCTTGCATTTGAATTGTTAACTTGAGTTACCATATTTTTACTATTTTGAGCAAAAATATAATTTTGCCATGCAATAGAAAAAGTATCTGAAAGTTTTGTTATAATTTCTTGTTCAAATTCAGCAATTGTTTTACCAAAAGAGTGTACTCTACGCACAAATCCTTTTGTTTTTCCTACTAATGTTTCTTGATATTTTCCGATAATATATTCTCTATTATCCACAATTAAGAAAAAGTCACATAGAAATATTTTTTTAGAACCTAATACGCTTTCAGTAAAATTTTTAGCAACAACAGAAATATAAGGCGGGTATTGGTCATCATCATTTGATTTCAAAAAATTTGGAATCATCATAGAGTGAGCTTGACGTTCTGGTGATTGCCCTGATGGGTCAAATAATATACCTAAGCTACTATCTTGAAAATGAAAAAACTCAATTACGGGTTCAAATATTGTTTGCATAAGAATAGAGGGCATTAGTTTGAAAAAATAATAATCTATTATAATACACTTTTTATTAATTTTGTCTAAATTTAATACATTTTTTAATTATGATGGGATAGTATTTATGATTATAAATAATAATTTAAATTAAGAAATAAAAAAATATCCAATCAGCAGGTGGAGTAATATATTACTAAAATAAAGATATAAGTCTACAATACATTGGTGTATTGAGTATAATTTTTCAAAATAGAATAACTAAACTAACTAAAAAGTTAATCTGATATTTATCATTAGAAATGGTATCATAATTTTTATTTAACATAAATCATATTGTAGCATAAATGCTAGGCTAAACAGTATAAATCATAAATCAAACTTGAGTTTATGCCAATTTTCTGCGAAACTTAGATTTCAAGATTTAACACATGAAAAATATGACAAAACAAATTAATGCTGAATCTAAAATTAATGTTGGTATTACATTTTTTGTGAGCCAACAAATTAGTAGTATTTGGTCAAATGGTACAGTACAAAATGTAATGTTTTTATATAACATATTCAAACAATCTGACAGGATAGGTAAAGTTTATCTAGTAAATGGCGGTGATAGCGATGTGCTTCCTGAAACATTATTGCCTGAAAGCATGAAAAAACATGTAGAGGTTAAACGTTTTGACGAATGCATGAATGAATTAGATGTATTAATTGATTTTCATGTTCAGGTATCTGTAGAACAAGCACAAGCATTCCAGCAACGTGGTGGAAAAATTATACAGTATAAATCAGGTAATGTTTTTGTAATGGAAATGGAAAACTCTATTTTCAACTTAGACCGCCCAAATTCAGTTGTAAATGGCTTGCAATATGATGCAACGTGGACACTACCACATCATGCACGTACAAATAAAGGATACTTAGAAACTTTATACAGAACAGAAGTTACTATTATGCCTTATATTTGGGATTCAGTATTTTTACAATGGGCATTAGATTCAAGCCCTGCTGGTAAGCGTTATATGTACGAACCAGGGCAAATTGGCAGGAGTGATAAAAAACGTATCGCTGTTTTAGAACCAAATTTTAATATTGTAAAAACATGCCATTACCCAATTTTAGTATGTGAAGAGGCTTACCGAGCAAAACCAGAATTAATTAGTAATGTTTATATTAATAATATTGAACATATGCGTAGTCAAAAGAATTTCATTCACTTTACGCACTTTCTAGATATTACCAAAGACAAAATTGCATCATATGAAGGTAGATTTAATACAATTGATTTCATGATTAACCATGCTGATATGGTTGTAACTCACAACTGGGAAAATCAATTAAATAATTTATATTTTGATTTATTATATGGAAATTATCCATTAATACATAATTCAGAAATGTTAGCACATGTAGGTTATTACTATGAACCATTTAATACAAAAGATGGAGCAAGAGCTATAATTCAAGCTATCACTAACCATGATGCTAATTTTGAAGAATATAAAGAAAGAAACAAATATTTATTTAATCAATTATCTATATATAACAAAGATAATATTAATCGCCATGTTGAGCCGTTGTTTAGCTTATTTGAAAAAAATCAATTAGCATATGCTTAAATGTCAAGGAAAAAATGTGATAATTAATAAAATAGCTTGAGAGTGTTAAATATAGATAGTTAATGATATAATAAGTAAAGAATGAAAACTTAAAACAGATGTGTAAATGTCAAAGATGCGGTAGTGAGAGCTATATAAGAAGCGGAAAAGTAAGAA
>JBJOQB010000055.1:0-4138 GCA_046050125.1 Pseudomonadota bacterium | reverse complement strand
TTTTTATTAAGTTAATTTTATAAGAATTACTTCCAAAATATAGAATTACTGATATTTTTTGCGTATATTTACTACCTTTGTGTAAAAATTTTTCTGAATATCCTCTTTGTGCAATATAGGTTTCAATATTATTTTTATATAAATGTTCTAATAATTCAAAAAAAGACAAAAAATTACTTTTCCCACTACCATTTGAACCAATTAAAATATTAATAGGTTTTAATTCTAGTTCCAGTTCCTTAATTGATTTATAGCCATGAATATGGATTTTACTTAACATGTTTAGCTTTAAAGTGTATTTTTAATTATCTTAACATATTTATTCTTTTGTCAAAATATTGTTCACTATTAATATTTACTATTCCAATTTAACATTTTCATATGTTATAATTTCTTTAATTTCGGTAATTACAGAAAACAAAGAACAAAAAGAATATAAAAAATGAGCATATCACACTTAACACAAAGTTTTATCTTACATCTTGGCGAAATGGGTAGCCGTTGGGGCATTAATCGTACTGTTGGGCAAATTTATGCACTAATGTTTTTGCTTAATCGCCCTGTATGTGCTGATGAAATTGTCGAGCAACTTGGGTTTTCACGCTCAAATATTAGTACCAGTATTAAAGAACTTTTATCATGGAGGCTAATTAAACTAGTACATTTACCTAATGATAGAAGAGACTTTTATGCAACACCTAGCGATGTGTGGGCAATTTTCAGAATTTTACTTGAAGAAAGAAAAAAAAGAGAAATTGACCCGACATTATCTATGCTTAGGGATTCATTGCTTAATCCAAGTGATAGCCCACAGGATATCGAAGCACAAAAACGCATGCAAAGTATGTTAGAAGTAGTAGAACTTGCCAGCACAATTGCAGATACAGTAAATGGAATGACTACCGAAGAAATGCTTAAAACAGTTAATGTGTTTAATAAAATGCAAAGTGTGTTGAAACTCAAACGCAAGCTTAGTTTTGGTAAAAACAGTGGTAAAAATAATGATGATGATAAAAAAATTATTTAAAAAACATTGGTTGTTGATTGTAATGATTTTAATTGCAAAAGTACTATTTTTAATGCTCTTAAAACATTATTTATTTGCTAATCCGCTAGCAAAACATATGAAAGTTAAGTCAGAAGTTATTGAAAAGCATATTTTAAATTAATCTGGGAAATAAATATGGACGATATTGTAAATTTATCTCGCCTACAATTTGCTATTACAGCAATGTATCATTTTCTATTTGTACCACTTACGCTAGGCTTATCATGGATTTTGTTCATGATGGAAGCTTTATATGTTATTACATCAAAGCCTATTTACAAAGATATGACTAAATTTTGGGGTAAGGTTTTTGGCATTAACTTTGCTATGGGTGTTACAACAGGTATTACAATGGAGTTTCAATTTGGTACAAATTGGGCTTACTATTCACATTATGTTGGCGATGTGTTTGGTACACCGCTTGCAATTGAGGGCTTAATGGCTTTCTTTTTAGAATCAACTTTTGTGGGTTTATTTTTCTTTGGTTGGGATAAATTAAGCAAATTTAAGCATTTAATTGTAACGTTTTTAGTTGCTTTAGGCTCAAATTTATCTGCAATGTGGATTTTAATTGCAAATGGCTGGATGAATAATCCAATTGGGGCTGAATTTAATTATAAAACCCTAAGAATGGAATTAACTAGCTTTAGTGATTTAATTTTTAATCCTGTAGCACAAGCTAAATTTGTACATACAGTTTCTAGCGGTTATGTTACTGCTGCTTTGTTTGTGCTTGGCGTATCTGCTTATTATTTACTTAAAAATAAACATGTTGAATTTGCAAAACGTTCATTTGCGATAGCGGCTGGTTTTGGATTAGCTTCTAGTTTATCTGTAGCTGTTTTAGGCGATGAATCGGGCTACACCTTAGGGGAAGTCCAACAAATAAAATTAGCTGCGATTGAGGCAGAATGGCATACACAGCCTGCACCTGCGAGCTTTACTTTGTTTGGTTTACCTAATCAAAAAACTCAAACCACAGATTATGAGGTAAAAATCCCTTATGTATTGGGTTTAATTGCAACACGTTCATTAGATAAAGAAGTAAAAGGCTTAAAAGATATTATTGCCGAGAATAAAATCCGTATTCAAAATGGAATTATTGCATACAGTGCTTTGGAAAAATTAAAAGATGGGGATAATTCTGCATTAGCAAAATTTGATGCATATAAAAAAGATTTAGGCTATGGCTTATTACTCAAAAAATATACAAAAAAAGTTACTGATGCAACACCTGAACAAATTGAGTTAGCCAGCCTTGATACTATACCAAAAGTTGCACCATTATTTTGGGCATTTAGATTTATGGTTGGGCTTGGCATATGGTTTATTACTTTATTTAGCATTAGTGTATATCTAGTATTTAAAAGAAAATTAAACACATCATTAAAATATAATTCTTCTAATTCTAATACTGAGCTAAGCCAGAAAACTAAATTATGCTTAAAATTAGCTGTATTTAGCATACCATTAGGTTGGATAGCAACTGAATTAGGCTGGTTTGTTGCAGAATATGGTCGTCAACCATGGACAATTAGCGGGATTTTACCAACGCATATATCTGTATCTAGTGCTAGTTTAGAGCAGTTATATTTCGGAATTGCAGGTTTTGTTATATTTTATACATCATTATTAATCATTGAATTATTTTTGATGAGAAAAACACTGATAAATGGTCCAAGTTATTAAATTATTATTAATATAGCTAAAATAGGTAAAATTATGAATATATTTGATTATCATACCCTGCAATATATATGGTGGGGCGTAATGTTAGTTCTACTTATTGGATTTAGCATTACCGATGGCTTTGATATGGGCGTGGCAACATTATTGCCTTTTATTGCAAAAAATGACATAGAAAGAAGAGTTGTAATTAATACAGTTGGTGCAACATGGGAAGGTAATCAAGTTTGGTTAATTACTGCAGGAGCAGCTTTATTTGCAGCATTTCCACAAGTTTATGCTACTGCATTTTCATCGCTTTACATTGCTTTAATGCTTACTTTATTTTGCTTATTTTTACGCCCTGTAGGTTTTGATTATCGTAGTAAATTGCCTAATCCAAAATGGCGTAAATACTGGGATATTGCATTATTTATTGGTGGATTTGCTCCGGGTTTAGTTTTTGGTTTAACGATTGGAAATATATTTTTAGGTTTACCTTTTTACTTTGATAAATGGCAAATGCCGTTTAATACAACATCATTTTTTCAATTATTTCACCCTTTTGCTTTGCTAAGTGCATTTATTGGTGTTAGTTTACTGACATTACATGGTGCAACATGGTTGAATTTAAAAACTAGTGGGATTATTCAACAACGAGCAAGAAAATTTGCTAAAGGTTTAGCACTAATTTTTAGTATATTATGGATTTTTGGCGGATTTAGCCTCAATTTAATTCAAGGTTTTAATTTAAATGCACAAAGTATAGTTACAATAGGTCAAGGATTATGGCTAGATAGATTTATACAAACCCCATCATTATACTTAATTTGTGGACTTGGAATTATATGTGTCATATTAAATATTATCTTACAAGCAAAACATGCAAAATTAGCATGGTTTTTTAGTGCGTTGACGATTGTAATATTTTTTATTAACACATCTTTTGCCTTATTCCCATTTCTTTTACCTTCTACAACTAATATTCAACAAAGCTTAACCGCTTTTAATGCTAGTTCTAGCCATAAAACCTTGTTTTGTATGTTAATTGCAGTTGTGATATTTATGCCTTTAATTATTGCCTACACTTCTTGGGTTTATCGTGTGTTAAAAGGAAAAGTTAAGGCTGAAGATATTGAAAATGGACAAAAAAATACAAATACACACTGGTACTAAAAATATTTTTAATAATTAATAAGGGGTAATTATGTGGTACTTCACTTGGATACTTGGTTTAGGTTTAGCAATAGCTGCAGGAATTATTAGCGTGGTGTATTTAGAAGGAAATCAGACAAATAGTGATGTTGATTAAAATTGAATAATATTAATATTCTTATAATTTATATATATTGTGTATAATATAGCTATGTATATATAAAATTATGGGTTTTAAAATGGCATTGATGATAACGGAAGAGTGTATAA
>JBJOQB010000054.1:0-4740 GCA_046050125.1 Pseudomonadota bacterium | reverse complement strand
ATTTGATGCATTATCATCATGCTTTGATTATCTAATGCGGTTTCTGCTTGCGATTTACCACTAAATTTATGCTTAAAAAAGTTGCTAATTCCATTTACAATATCTGAACCACTGATTACATGCTGATTAGCTGAATTATTATATCTGTTTTGATTATAGCGATTTGGATTATTCACATCTCGAAATATTTCACTTAATGAACGCCTTGGTTGATTGCCTCCGCTATAATTATTACGGCAACCTACTCCTGTTTCTCGGCATCTTTTTTGCTGTTGTTGAACGCTTGCAACTGCTCCTAGAGCTAGTACTCCACCCGCAGTATATGCTAATGGTCTTACTCCGCTTTGAGCTTGTGTTGGTGCTGTATGCAAACTTATGCTGAAAATTAAGCATAGATGTAGACAGATGGATATTATTCTTGTAATTTTTCTTATACTATTTTTCATGTAGATTTAGTTTATTATGTATATTCTTGTAATAACACATAATTTTAACATGATAAGAATTTTCTGCATAAAAAAATGCTCAATATTTTTTATATAAATTTAAAGGATTTTTATGCCAACTGTAATTAATAATGGTAGAACTATTGCCATAGATTTACCAACCAAAGATGAATTAGCAACAGCTAAAGTAGAACCCAAATATGATGATAAACAAAAATTAGTAAATTTAAAGTTTAGCTATAAAAAAACAGGGGAAACAGATTACACTTCACATGATTTTGCAGTAATGCCTTTTAATGCACAAATTGCTCTAAAATTTCCAACATTAGTATTTGCACAATGTAATTTATCAACTATAGACAAATCAAAAGCCTTAGGAAAATCATTGGCACAAGCACTTGAACAAGAACATATGCCTAGAGTTAGCTTAGAATGCCTAGAAAGCCCTGTATTACTACCATCAATTGAAGTTCCTTTAGCTTCTTTATTATTTAATCCACATTTAACACGACAATTTGATTTATCTGATTTTACGGTTATGAGTGTTTTATCTAAAAATCCATTAGCAAGGGAAAGCTACAACGCTCCTGATGATTTTAAATTATCAAAGAAAAATAAGGGTATATCCGCTGACTTACAAGATTTTAATAAATATCTTGAGAAAAAAGCTAATCCATCATTTTTCCACAGATTTGGAAAATAATTTATTCTACTTTATTGAAATAAATATTTTAAACACTCATATGTTGGCTGATGTTGTAAAATCCCGCTTCGATTTAAGAACAAGCCAATTGGTTGCATCATGGGGTGTGTTTTATTCATAGGCATAGTGAAATCTATGCTATCGATTATATCATCAGCTAAATCAGTATCTAAGCTAAATGATTTTACTAGTTCCCTCACTACATCTTTTTGAAAATCAGCAAAGCGATTAAAGCTTAAATATCTTTGCATAAAAATATGTAAACCTTGTCCAATTGCAATTTTTTCATCTTCTTGAATATTCTGCCAATAAATTTTACCTATATCTGACCAAAATATTGAATGCCGTCCCTCATCAATTAAATGGTCGCTCATTAATCCTTGGATAGATTTTTTTAGGCTTTTATCACGAGCAAATTTTGCAACATCAGCAGTAACGCTATTTTCAGCAATCCCTACTGCGATAAGCTCCATACCAGCATGATATTTTGTATCTAAGCTTTGCAAAGCTTGTGGAATAGCGTCAGATAATTCAATTTGATTTGAAAATTTTAATGGTTGAATGCCTGTAAATTCAATTACTTGTTGCATGTAATCAATCGCTGCATAAGCATGATAATTTTCATCAATTAGTATACTAAATGCATCTTGCCTACACATCATGGGAAACTCAAACGAGAATGAATTGCCAGCAATTTTACTTGCCATATTGTTTACAATATCCATCTCAAATATTATGACATCGTTTAAATATTTATAAAAACTTTGTAATAAAATGAAATTAATCGCATCTTCCCCTAGCTCTTTAATTTCTTCATACTGACATAAAAATTGCCTCTCACGTGGGTAAAAGCTTAACTCATCATCTTCCATTATGCGACGCTGGCGACTTCTTACTGTAGATTTTTTATCCCAAACTTGAGCTTGGCTAATATACGAAAAATTAGCATGATGATTATTTAGTAGCATGTTTATCTTTTATTATATTATATTATTTAGCTAAGATGATAATTCATACTACTAAAAATGCAATTTAATGTCAAAGAAGAATATCTATCTCTAATTTAAATCCAATTGAATTAAATATTAACTTAATATTATTTTATGCTGGATATATTTTGATATTCAATATCTGGCGATGGTTTATATGTATAATCTACTTGCCCTCTTAAAAACTCTAAACGTTCTTTATAATAGTTATTATTTGGAGAATATTTTATTTGATTACGCAAAAAGTTTGCTGTTTTTAAGCTATAAACTGGCAAACTTCCCTTACCTTGATGAATGGATAAAATGCAATAATTCCCACTTTTTACTACATTATCCAACATTGCATTAACTTCACGTGTAGTGTATAAATTGCCTGTGTGAATACGACTGTGTAAACTATCATCTTTATTATAATCAATAGCACTGTTTACCATTACTACCTGCTTAGTTTTTGCATCGTAAAATATTCCCTGATTATGCCCTGTGCTTATATCATTATTATTTTCATCTTTTAATGTTGGATTATTTAGAATTAAACCGTTTTGTTTAAAGCTATTAATAAATTCCATCATATGATTTGTAGTTTTTGATATATATGTGTTTAACTCTTCTGTGTTATTTGGTTTACGGCTATAGGTTGTATAAAATAATTGATTAGCATAATCATTATTGCTAGCAAAATATCTATAACATGCTATGTATAAATCTTTTTGGCTAAGTTTTATATTTGAAAATATATGTTTTAAAAAATCAATTTGTGCTTTGTATAATTCTTTATCATGATATCCCATATTAAAAAATGGATTATCACTATAATGATGTAATTGCTTAAAACTAATGCAAAACGGAGATGTATTGCCATCGCTATAGCCATTTTTGCAGTAGCTATTGCCTAAATTAATTGCTTCATCATACATATGTTCTTCGCCGTTTTTATAGTGAGTATGCGTTTGCTCTGCAATGCTATTAATTAAATCATAAGGTGTTGTTTTTATATTTAAATTAGAGATTTTATTTCTAAGTGATTCAATATTATTTACATAGCTTTGTACTTGAGTACTATCAATAATTCCAGCATTATGCCTAATGAAATCTAACATGCTTTGAATCATTAGTATGCTATTTTCTAGGCTGGAATTTCCGCCAAATAATTGTTGGTTATGTGCAATAATATCTTTTATTTGTTCTAAACAAGCAGTGCTTTCATCAATACAAATGAGTGGTTCACTAATGTTAATTCTCTGCTGAAATTTTAATAAAGTTTGTGTTAAGTCAGTTAAAGTATTTTTGTTTTTAAATTCTATGCCATTTAAGTGTGATAAATAAGTACAAGGTGCATTATTAGTTTGTCGATGTAAGCCATATTCATCTGTATATGAATGTTCTTTAATATTAGAAGCAACTTTGCTTAATCCGCTTCTTATTTCTTGATGTTTTTTACCCTCAAACAATATATTTAAATTATTACTTAATAAACTTCTGTCAGATTTTATATCATTTCTACGTGGTATTTTATACTTTAATTCTTTTTGATATTTAACTTGGCTTGGTAGTAATTCTCTGCCGTCTTGCGTTCGTTTATGATATTTTTCTGTTGGGAGAGTTGGTTTTGATGCCAGCGGTTTGTCTGATGAAAACAGAGATGATTGGTTGTCAAAGTTATATGGTTTATAATTTTTACTTCTCACTTTGTAGCTTACCTGCCGATGTGTTGAATTATATCTTGGTCTTGATTTTGATAGGCTTGAAGATGATTCATCTCCTGAATATCCGCTTAATGAACTACTTGAGATACTGCGTGTAAGTTGGCTAATGTAATCAGATGTAGATTTTATAATTTGTCTAGCATTAAACATGTGTTTGTTTCCTATTTAAGTTTTTATTTAATTATTTTAGTGGGCTTTTAATGTGCATTTTTTCTTATAAAAATATCCTAGTATTTTAGATTATATTTGAGATTAAATGCAACAATTCTAGGTAATTTTTTTTGGAGAGCTAAACTCTTTAATCAACTTATGAAAATATGCATCTGATTCATTACTTCTAATTCCTGCAAGTAATTCAAATTTTCTGCTCATACTTAAACCAAAAAAATTATCAGTATCAAGTATATTAATTAAAAGAGCTGATTTTCTCTTATCGCTATTTTCAAACAGTGAGAAAATTAAATCTTTAACGGTTGCATCTAATTCTACCCAACGATATAAATTATCACGTATAAATTTCGCAAAATAAAAGTTACTTGATTTACGTATGCGTCTAATTTCATCATGAGAGTCAGAAAATCCAGCAAACTGCTTCAATAGAATGGTGTTAAATATACTACGAAATTCTTTTTTAGATTTTAAAAATGGTTTAGCATTTTCTACAATGTCTTTTAGCAGAAGAAATTCATCAATTTCATTTGTAGGCATTGAATCTTTGAATATAATATAATCATGTAATTTTTTATTTTGAGGCAGTAAAACTAATATATTTTCTTTATATGACATCCTCCCCGCCCTAAAGGACGGGGTTTCCTACTGATACTTTCGTATCTTTGGTGGGTTCTCGCTTCACAGAGATTGCCTCGTAAAAATATTTGTTGTTACAAATATTCTTA
>JBJOQB010000053.1:0-8434 GCA_046050125.1 Pseudomonadota bacterium | reverse complement strand
AAAATATAGTGATTTTGGCTTAGATTTAATTGAGTACTTAGAATTATCAAATATTCTTGATTTAAATAAAAAAACTAAATCTAGTAACATAAAAAAATTAATTAGTAATTTAGATATAAATAATTTAATAAATCAGCCTAAAAATACTAATATAAATAACAAAAATAATTCTGATAATATATCATATTCAATTGCTTTAATGCCTGTAATTGCAAATGCAGGATTAAATAATGTGTCAATTAATTTAATTGATGAGAATAATTTTATTAATAATAGCTCACAGGAATTAAATAATTTGCTGTTAAAATCAATCCACGATATTATGCAAGATTATGATTTTAAAATCGAAATTAAGCATGGTATATGGTATATGCATGCTAACTGGTTAAGACCATTTAAAACTTACCACCATATATTATGCATGTTTAATGGTGCAAAAGATTATCTAATTCAGCCATTTGAAAAACATAAGTACAAAACAGATGATGAATATCAAAAAGCCATAGGTTGCACTAAAAAAATCAAAAAAATTATTAGCGATATACAAATAGTATGGTTTCAATTAGCTAGAAATATAAATCTAGATATTAATCAAAATAATATTCCTAATCTGCTGTGGGTTAGTTCTTGCAAACCTAATTACCCATTAAATAATTTAGATATTACTCAAACTATATTTAGACATAACACAATTCTAAATTTACCATTAAATAATAATATAAACCATTCAATTAGCCAATTATCAATATGGAAAGAATTGGTTACTAATGGTAATACTAGCCCAGAATTAAGCTTAAAATGCAATAATACGCCAAATAACATATTTTATGATGATTTTTTAATTGAGTACTATTATCAAAATAATGATATATATAATAAATATATAAATAAAGATGAAGCAATAAATAAAATTATTAGTGATACTAGTTATATTAATAATTACAGCCATAACATAAAAAATAACTGTATCAATAAAGACACAGGTAAAAATACCTATATAGTTACCAGCACCGCCAAATCTGAATTAATAATATTTAAACCAAAAAAATGGTATCATTTTTTAAAATTTTAATATTGACTTTATAATTTATAATCTACTATAATCACATTATCTATATGTATTTAGGTTATATTAATGGGTAGTAAAAGCGATAAAAAGCAAAAAATTATCATATCACCGAAGCAAAATAAAATAAAAAAAGACAATAATAAATCTGGTGTTATTGTAGTTTCAAAAAAAGTTGTTGATAAAAGTACAATTTCAAAAGCATCTGCTGAAGTAGTAGTTAACCTAAAAACCATATCAACTAATCAAAAATTAGCAACTAATAGTGTTGAGAAACAGCCTAATTCTATTAGTTTAGTTAATGAAGTAGCTCATACGTCATCTAGTGCTAATGCTTTACAGTTACCAATCACTCAAAATAATAGTAATAATTCTACTGATAATATTTTATCTAGTTCAATTGGTACTAAAAGTATGGTTGACTACGTATTGCGTCAACGCATGTCAGATTTTTTAAGGGCAGAAGTTAACAGAAAAAATCAAAAATCAAAAACATTTAGCATAAAAAAAGATAAAAAGCAGGCAAACGAGCAAAAATCTTCTATTATCGTACAACAAATTACAAAGCAAGATAAGATAGAAGAAATAAAAAAGGATATAGAAGAATCTACTATTATTCTTAAAAAAATTGCGGAACGTAATAAAGTTAATCCATACACATCAGCTAGAGCAAAACTAGCATTGACAGCTGGTTTATCTTTATCTGGTGTGGTTGCTGTAGCTAATATCCCAACATCTGCAATAGTTTCTCAAGAAAGAGTAGTAGAAAATCTGAATATTCAACTTAATATTCTAACAGAGAAAAATACTAAGCAGTCTTATATGCAAACAGCTCATTTGGATAAAAGTGATAGCCTATCAACTCTATTTAAAAAACTAGGGATTGATGATATCAAAGCTGAAAATTTCGTTAAAAATAATACTTTAGCCAAATTTTTGTTACTTACAAAACCTCAATATAGCATTACAGCTGAAGTTAATGAAAATAAGGAATTATTATCATTAAAAGCAATTATTCATAGTACTCAAGCTAATGCTGTATGGTTAAAAATTGAACGTAACCAAGCTGGGGAATTAACATCTAGCAAGGAAATTGTATCTCATGTTATAGAAACAGAGGTAAGGTCTGGCTCAATTGATGATGCTGATTTCTTTTCATCTATGGATAAAGCAGGTGTAGAAGATAGCGTTACTAAGCAGATGATAGATATTTTCTCTAGTACAGTTAACTTTCATCATGATATTAAAAAAGGCGATAAATTCCGTTTAGTCTTTGAAAGATTAGTAAATCAAAATGAATTTATTGGTCATGGTCGCATAATTGCTGCTGAGATTGTAAATAAAAAAGGCGTTCATCAAGCAATTTGGTATCCAAAAGAAAGCCAATACTATACATTTGGTGGGGAAGCATTAAAACGTTCTTTCTTACAAGCTCCACTTGAAGTATCTAGAGTTACTTCTGCTTTTGGTAACAGGCATCACCCAATACATGGTTATTCGCATAAACATACAGGCGTTGATTTTGCGGCACCAAGTGGAACAAATGTTTTCTCTTCTGCTGATGGTATAGTTGACTTTGTTGGTACACAAAGTGGCTATGGTAAAATTATCATCATTAAGCATAGTAAAGGTGTTTCAACATACTATGCTCATTTATCTGGATTTAATAGTTTAAAATTAGGTCAGGTTGTAAGGCAAGGCGATTTAATTGGATTTGTTGGTATGACTGGTTCTGCTACAGGGCCTCATTTACATTATGAATACAGAGTTGATAATTCACCACAAAATCCATTATCTATCATTAGTGAAGGATTACAAACCCTTGCTGGTGCAGATAAGCAAGATTTTGTTGACTATACACGTGGTATTATGAAGCAAGTGCAAGCTTTAAGAGATTTTGACTTAAATAATCAGTTATAGTACTAAATTTAGTGTAAATGGATAATATAATGCAGCTTATGCTGCATTTTTATTTTATACTTATAATAATATAATTAAAACTCAGCCATAAATTACAAAAATTATTAGGATAAAACATGTTCAGTTTTTTTAAGAGAAAGAAAAAAGAGCCTGTAGAGGTATTGGAACAAGAAGAAAAATTATCATTAATTGAAGAAGTAACATCTATTGAGAATATAGAGCCTAAAAATAATATTAATGATAGTTTAATAATCAATGAAGCTCCTTTAAATTCAGAAATAAAAGCGGATATTTCTAAACAAGATATATCTACTCAAATAACTGAAGATATACAACAAGATAATTCAATCTTAAATACTACTACTAATTTAAGTAGTTTAGAAGCAATTAATAATAATTTTACTTCAAACTCAAATATAGACGATAAATCTAATTTAGAAATATCTGATACTAAAAATAACAATGATAAGCAAAGCACAGGCTGGTTTAGTCGCTTAAAAAATGGCTTGAGTAAAACTCGTAAGAAGTTTAATAGCATATTTGGTATCATTAGCGTTGATGAAAAATGGCTTGATGAGCTGGAAGAAACTTTGCTACTGAGCGATGTTGGTGTTGTTGCTACAAATAAATTGATAGATAATTTAAAAGCATATATTAAAAAACATCAGCCATCTGGCGAGGAATTAAAAGGCATTTTAAAGCAACAAATATGTGAAATGATTGCACCATTGGAAAAATCATTAAATATTGGACATAAACCAACTGTAATGATGATGATTGGTGTAAATGGAGCTGGTAAAACAACTAGTATTGGTAAATTGTGTCAACATTTACAAAAGTATAACCAGAGCATTTTATTAGCTGCTGGCGATACATTTAGAGCTGCTGCAAGCGAGCAATTGCAAGCATGGGGCGAACGCAATAATGTTAATGTTGTTTCAAATAGTGGAGACCCTGCCTCGGTTGCATTTGATGCAATTCAATCAGGTATAGCAAAACAAAATGATGTGGTAATTATTGATACTGCAGGTAGATTACCAACTCAAAATCATTTACTAGATGAGCTGAAAAAAATTAAGCGTGTAAGCGAAAAATCTTTAAATCAACCTTTACATGAAATTATATTAGTAATAGATGGTAATACAGGACAAAATGCATTACAGCAAATTAAAGCATTTAATGATTGTGTTGGATTGTCTGGTGTGATTGTTACTAAGCTTGATGGTTCTGCTAAAGGTGGTATTATTATCGCTATGTCTCAAGAATGCCCAACACCAATTTATTTTATCGGTGTCGGCGAAAGCTTGGAGGATTTACAAACATTTAATGCAAAATCTTTTGTAGATGCTTTATTTGATGATATGTAATAATAACAATTATTTGTCATACCTGCGTAGGCAGGTATTATTATTTGGTAATGAGATACACTTTTATTTATAATATTTTTTATTAATAATCTTCCCTACCGCCCCATCTACCACGACCTTGCCAACCGTCTCTGTCTCTACGGTCATCATCTCTTCTATCCCAACCATGATGATGTCCATGATGTCTGTGGTGTCTTGGTTTTTCATAATTATTATATTCTACATGTGTGTAATTTACTTCCCTGATACCATCTCTTCTATTATCTCTAGCATCTCTTTCATAACGTGATTCACGATATTCTCTATCTACATATGATGGATTTACAAAGTATACATTTCTATCGCATGCATTATATTTATGGCAGTTTCTTGCCCAATGCCTGTAATGACCGCTTGGTACGTACATATACACTGGTTCACGGCTATAATATGTTACAGGTCTTTCAACTATAACTGGTCTAGAATATATCACAGGTGGTGGCTGATGAGAATTAATATTAATTTTTCCATATACCCCTGGTGCAATATCTCCTGCCAAGCTTATGCCAACAAATGGCTTATCTCCATGTGCATATACCGCACTAGCTGAAGATAGTCCAGCTAGCATGCCTAAAATCAACCCTGTTTTTTTAATTATGTTATTCATATTATGTAAATCATTATTTATGATGATATTTATAAGACATTCTAACATACAATTTAGTTCAATATAGCAAATTATTATGTTTAGCTATATAGTATATTTTTGGATAAATTCCTGTACATGTGGATAAACTTTATGCCTCCATCTTCTACCTGAAAATATTCCATAATGCCCTGCTTTTGCTACAGTAAAGTGCTGTTTATGCTCTGCATCTACACCTGTACATAATTCATGTGCTGCTTGAGTTTGCCCACAGCCTGATATGTCATCTAATTCACCTTCAATAGTTAAAATGGCACTGGATTTTATATCTTGAGGCCTTACTAATTGATTATTTACTTTCCATGTGCCTAATGGTAGTGCAAAATCTTGAAATACAACTTTAATAGTTTGTAGATAGTACTCTGCTGTCATATCAAGTACGGCATTATATTCATCATAAAAAGATACATGGCTTTGAGCATCTTCTTTATCGCCTTGTACTAAATCTAAGTAGTAATCCCAATGTGCCTTAAAATGCCTATCTGGATTCATAGATACAAATCCAGCATGCTGTAAAAATCCTGGGTATACATTTCTACCAACGCCTGCATAATTATCTGGCACAGTGTATATGACATGGCTTTCAAACCAATTTAAGCTTTTTTGCATTGCTAGTGAATTGACTGCTGTTGGGCTTTTTCTGGCATCAATTGGTCCTCCCATCATTGTTAAAGTAGCAGGTGTTTTTTCTCCATTACTTGCCATTAATGATACAGCAGCTAGTACAGGTACTGTTGGTTGGCATACTGATATTACATGTAAGTTTTGATTTTGGTTTTGGTTTGAATTGCCCTCTGTATTATTAACGTTCATTAAATTGCGAATAAATTCTTGTATATATGCAATATAATCGTCTAAATCAAATTTACCTAGTTCTAATGGTACTGTTCTTGCGTCTAACCAGTCTGTTATATAAACATCATAATCTTTAATAAAACTACATACAGTATCTTTGAGTAAAGTTGCGTGATGACCTGATAATGGTGCACATAACAACACCTTTGGTTGATTAGTAAATTTAGTTAAAGTATCTAAATCATTACTATATCTTTTAAAATGTAGTAAATGACAAAATGGTTTATTAATAATTACTTCTGGAAGTACAGGCACAATTTGCCCATCAATGTTTAATGGATTGATATTCCATACTGGTTTTTCATAGGCTTTGCCTAAACGATAGGTTAATTGTAGAACAGCTGCCATTCTTTCCGAGTATGGCAGTAAAGAGTATTGGCTTAGTGGGTTTTGTAATGACCTTGAAATTATTCCTGATAATTCAGACCATGGATTGAGCATTGACCTGAAGTACTCATGCAATTGATACAACATAGTTTTACCTTTATAGAGTTACTAATGTTTATAGCTCATCGCAATTTATAATCAATTTTTATATGTAAAATTAACCGATGTTGCTACATTCATTATAATTAAAACCAAAGGTAATACAAATTTTTCTATGCTTTATTTAGATATTCCTTGATAAGTTCATTTACAGGTTGTATATCTACGTCATATTTAGCATATCTGATATTTCCATGTTCTTTTTTTAGTTTATCTAAATCAGCTTGCCTTAATGCTAATGATTCATCTACAACTAATGATTTTTTTGAAGGGGTTTTAGAGCTTAAAGGAGCTAACTCTACAAATAACACATTTTTAAAATCATATACATTTATATTATAGTAATCTTTAGTAGATGTGTAAGTTTTCTGAATGCTATATATTGGTACTGTTTGCTTCCATACTCTAGATATAGGTCTGTTATCTAGTAAACTTTTTTCTTCTTGTGCTATTTTAAATGCATGTAAATCAGTTTGAGCTCGATATGTTTTTACAGGTAGGTAATCCTGTGGCACAACAAACTCAACAGATTCTTTTTTACCTGAATAATCAATTGTATAACCATTTGCTACTTTATTAGTGCAACTAAAGTAAGTATCGCCATGTGAGCAACCCATAAAATCTAGTGTAGATTTTTCTTTTATCATTTTTTGAATATCTTCACTAGTTAAACTAACACCTCTAAATAAAGCAAATGGAGCAAGTAGACTAACTTCATCATCTTTAGTATGCTCAACATGATACCTGTAGCCACCCTCTGTAATTGTATTTGCTCTTTTTAGTTTAGAGTTAATGTTATCTGTTGCTATGCCTTGATGTTGCAAATTCCATCTACCTAAAGGCTCTGCATTTATATCCTCGGAATGAGTATGTTGATTATATTCATCTTGTGTAATTTTGCTTTCAGGCTTTGTGAATATAGCTGGTATATTTGTAGTAGGCTCTGTTAATGCTCTGGCATCAGCTTGAGTTACAGAAGGAGCTTTCTCTTTTTTAGTATCATGATTTACACTTGCACGGAGTTTACTTATTTCTATTTTAACTGATGTTTGAATTCTATTTAAAATTTCTGATGGCATATTATCTCTTTTTATGTGTATTTAAAATTATAAAACTTATTTAGCTTAATTGTTGCATGAGGTTTAATCTTGCATTTTCATCATAATTATATAATCCTGTAAAATCATCTTCTTTTACTGATGCTAATTTAATATTTAGATTTAGTTTTTTCATCTCCGATTGTAATACTTTTTTATCTTTTTCTAAGCAAATAATCCCAGTTACTTTTATTTTTTCACATACCCAGCCAGAGCCCAAACGATTTTTTCTAGCATTTTTAATTTCTCCAATTGGAGTGCCAATTTGTATAATTGGTATATTACTTAATGCTTGTAACCTGCCATAAACAGATGCATCTTGTAATTTAGTACTTTGAAAGCTTACAATATTTACATAATTAATCTTATTTCTGCTTAATTCATTTGCTGTTAATGGTCTACGATGGATATAACTTTAACTATTTTCAGGCAATATGTACCCTTCTAAACCATTTGGTTTTAATAGTGTATCTCCCATTAAAGTTGAGTTATTTGCAAATCCAGATGTGATTTTTAATCCCTCTTCTTCTGCCATATCTGCATAAAACACCCACTCTGAAGTTTCATCAGTAATTGAAGCATTTTGACTAAGTTTATATAAAATTGGTATTTTTAATTTTCTTTCTGTGTCTCCATTTACAGTATACCCTCCCGTATATGGCAACATAAATATGCTAATTGCACTTGTGCCTTTTGCTGCGACAATACTACTATTTACTTTCTCTTGTGCTGGTGAAAATAGTACTTTTGGGCTTATCTTTACACTTGCATTTGTATCTGATAATTTATTTGAGCTAGGATTGCGTGTAGTATTTTCTGCATCTCTTTTTGATGTTTGTTGAGATACTAAAGTAGATTTAGGTTGATTGTGTATTTTTGCCATTATTTTAAAATTATTTAGTTATTTAAATTTCTAAGTATATTGTATAATACTATATTATTTCCGATATTGGTATTA
>JBJOQB010000052.1:0-2612 GCA_046050125.1 Pseudomonadota bacterium | reverse complement strand
TAGCATTAGGTACTTGTGGATTATTAGAATTGTTACCGCTATTATTCCAACTTTGAGCATTATTTGCCTGTAATACTGTATTATGAGGTAAAGGGCTTTGTGGCAATGGTGGTGCGACATTTGGCAAATTCGATGAATTTAAACTGCCCTCAAAACTAAAAGGGCTTGGTGGTGGTTTTGGCGAATTTTGGGCAAAAATAAGCCCTATTTGCATTAGCAAGACTAATGCAATCAATAGTTTTTTTAGCATATCAACTCTTTGTTATTTTTTAATTCTTATAGGATTTCTATTTGCTCTTGGGTTAAGCCTGTTATTCTTGATATTTTTTCTATTGCATCGCCTTCCAATTTCATGGATTTAGCAATTTCTATAGTGTTTTCATATTTAGCATGTTTTGCTGCTTTTTGTGATGCTTGTTGTATATCTTTCTCTCTTTGTTTATTTAATTCTTCTTGGTATTTTATCTGCTCATTTAGCTTAAATAATGTATCTGCATCTTCTAATGCACTTTCTAAACGCTTGAGAAATATATCATCATCTAAAACACAAGCTATATCATTTGGAATAGTCATCGTATATTTTTTGTCATCTTTAAACTTTTGGTTAAATATGGCTAAAAGTTTATCAACCTTTGTTTGCATTTTATCGCTTAGTTTTGTGGTATCAATAAATATACTTTCATGATGTAATTGACGTATAAATGTTTCATCATCTGTGGTTACATTTAGTTCTTGTTGAGTACTAGCATCAATAAGCTTGGTACTTGTTTTTACTACCGCTACAGGCATATTATCTAGGCTAAAACCTAAAATATAAATTGAGATGATTTCTAAGTCTAAAGCTTCGCCATTTACAATGTCTGATTTACTATAATTGCTAGCTAAATAACGTCTAAATCTGCCTGCATCAGCCTTATTTCTACCTTTTTGAAGTTCAATTAGGACTTTACGACGCATACCATTTGGCTCAACTATTATGGCGATAAAATCTAATCTTTGTGCTGAAAATCCACTGTCTTTGTTTACATCACTAAGCGGTATTTCCTGTGGTTTAAAGCTGTCTACTTCAATTTCTCGGTTTAATAGTATGCTTATAAATCTTCTTGCAACGGTTAAATCTTCCATTAAAAACTTAAAAGCTCCGTCATATATTGGATTTGCTATTTTCATAATTTTTCTCTTATTTGTTTTTTAATCTGATTTAATTTAAATGTTTTTTCCATAAAACTACCTTAATCCCTTATGTAATCTATCATTAAAGCTTGCTTCATCTCCAATAATAGATTTAGTATTGCTCTGCATTCTAGCTTCTAGGCTATGTTCTTCTATTTTTGGTATTGCATAGCTGGCAACTCCCCATACAATTATGGTAGTGATTATGAATGTAGTCATCACTAATCTTTTTACCTGACCTAATGTAAATGTTCGTTGCATACTTATTTCCTAAATAAACGTTCTTGCATTGTAAGACCATCACCAATTATTGCCTTAGTATTACTCTGCATTCTAGCCTCTAGGCTATGTTCTTCTATTTTTGGTATTGCATAACTAGCAATTGCCCATACAATTATTGTAGTGATTATGAATGTAGTAATTATTAATCTTTTAACTTGGCTTAATGTGAATGTTTTTTGCATAATTATTTCCTAAATAAACGTTCTTGCATTGTAAGACCATCGCCGATTATAGCCTTAGTATTGCTCTGCATTCTATCAAAATTAGCCTGCTCTAAAGCTAGTTCCTGCTCTCTTCTAGCATTGAATTGTGTTTGCATTTGTAATTGATTTAGCATAATACCTTCTAAATTGCCTATTTGCTTTCCTAGTGTACCTAGCATCTCATTAGTAACTTGCATAGTTTGTTGGTGTCCTGTACTTCTGCGATTTAATTCAATTAACTGTGCAATACTGTCTTCACTGCCGTTCATTTTTTCTGCACTTAATCCAACTTTCTCAAAAATATCTTGCATTAGTTGTGTATTTATTTTGTGCCAATCTTGATATTGTAAAAAGTAGTCTTTAGCTCCCATTTGTTTAACTCTAAAAAATTCATAATTCTTATAAATTCTTTTCATTTGATTATCAACATTAGTGAATTTATTAATTAAACTTCTTGCTTGCTTATAAACTCCTGCTACTTTTGCTACTTCTCTGGCAAACATATTCCATACATCATTAGGCAAATTTAATATGTTTTTTGCCATAATGGTATATTGGTCTACCATGGTTTTAATTTGCATGATTTGATTACTAACTTGTTGTACCTGCTGTAAATAGCTTTTGAGCAGTAAAGCGTTATTTGCTAATTGTGTCCATTCTGTAGCACGCCAAGCGAGTGCATTTGTACTAATACTTGGAATTGCTAGCATGGTAGTGCATGTAAATAAACTCTTTAGAAAGTTACGACGGTTCATATTGTTATACCATTTTCCCATAGTTCATATTCGCTTATATCAATTTCATCATTCCACACCACCGCATAACCTGTTTCATCGACTTTAACTTGCTTAAAAAAAGCATAGTTGTCTTGTAGAGGCTTAAACATATCAATATGAAATAATTTTGGAATTGCCCACTTAAGTTGATTTAAGTAATTTATCAAATAATATTTGT
>JBJOQB010000051.1:0-6103 GCA_046050125.1 Pseudomonadota bacterium | reverse complement strand
ACCCAAATGATGCAGAAATTAATACACTATATAACTTAGACCACAGCACAAGTTATAACATCTACCAACAATTTAGGCATAAATACCCACCATTTACAAGCACTAATCAAGAACACTGGTTTGCCCTTAAAATTCAAAATAATCAGAACATAAAACTTAGCGAATATGAACATATTTCATATAAATTTGTAAGCATAGATGAAGCCATGCAAACATGTTTTTCACCAAGTAATGCAATAGCAATACAGAAATTATATACTTACAGCCTAAATTAGAATAAAATATCGCCATAATCAAATAAAAATCAAACTTTTTTGTGATAGTTTGGTATAATTATATGGTTAAACCATCAGGGTAAAAGGGATAGCTCATGGCAATTTACAAATCTGAAACTACACAATTTTTTGAAAAAATCAAACAAGAAAATCCAGAACTTGAACAAAATCAAATTCAAGGTCATAACTTACTTCGTGAAAAACCATTAAATTTAAAAGAAATTGAAGAGAAACAGCAATCATTAGTAAAACAAAAGTCATATGTATATGGAAGCTAATCTTATTCAATAATATATGGCTAAATAATCATCATTTAGCCCGTATCTTAATAATTAAATTAAATGATGATTCTACATGATACAAAATAATACAAATATTGCAGAAATTCCTGATAATTCTCATATTACTGAATTGAATAATATACAATATAGTAGTAATTCATCTGATATGCAGGATAATGGTGTGCATGCAATGCTTTATGGTCAGCCACTTACAAACTTACCCAAAGATTTGTATATACCGCCAAATGCATTAGAGGTTTTCCTAAATTCCTTTGAAGGTCCATTAGATTTACTGTTATACCTAATTCGTAAACAGGGTATAAATATATTAGATATACAAATGGCACCCCTTACACAACAGTACTTGGAGTATGTAGAACAAATTCGACATGTACAATTTGAATTAGCAGCAGAGTACCTACTCATGGCAGCAATGCTCATAGAAATAAAAACTAGAATGCTACTGCCAAAAATTGCAAATGATGATGAAAATGACGAGGAAGACCCAAGAGCAGAGCTAATCAGAAAATTGATATCATATGAGGCCATAAAAAAAGCATCATTAGAACTGCAAGAACTTCCAATATGTAATGAAGATTTTTGGCTTACAAATGTAATACAAGAAAAAATTAGCTTAGCACCAATAAAAGTTGATGTACAAGAAATAGTAAATGCATTCAAAGATTTACTAAAAAAACAAAATTTATTTGAACATCATCAAATAATAAGAGAGCAACTCTCAGTAAGAGAGTACATGAGCAAAACATTAAAGCATCTTCAAATAAATAAACAAACTACATTATTTGATTTAATTAATATGAATGAAATAGATTTTAGTACGTCTACATTAGTAGTATACTTTTTAGCCATACTAGAATTAGTAAAGGAAGGCTTAATTTTATTTAAACAAAGCCAAGCATTTGCACCAATTTATCTAGATATTAGCTACGAAGCTAGTTAAATTACAGTTAAGTCAATTATCACAGATTTAACTATGAATAAAGTTTACAGGGGGTATATATGATTAATATTTTTGCACTTGATAATGAAAAAAAACGCTTGTTCCAAACACAAATGGGTTCGGAACAACAAACAAATACCAGTCTAATTTGGATAGATGTAGTAGACCCTGTAGAAGAAGATATTATTCAGATAAAAGATAAATTTAATATCACACTACCAGATACCGAAACGCTAGGCGACCTTGAAGCTTCAGCACGCTTTTTTGAACAAGATAACCACTTACATTTACGCACTGATTTTTTAATTGATGAAGATAAAGTACGTAATATTAAAGTAGCCTTTATTCTAACGGATAATATATTATTTTCTGTACATAAAGAAGATTTACCAGTATTTAGATTAGTAAGAATGCGAGCTCACAACCGTCCAGGCTCAGTTAATAATGCAAAAGATGTACTATTAGATTTATATTCAACCGATATCGAACATTCAGCAGATGCAATCGAAGAAATATATACAAGGCTAGAGCATATCGGGCAAACTATGCTACAACCAAAACTAACAGATACAGATGCAGCAGATGTACTACATAAAATCGCATATGAAGAGGACATCAACCGCCGTGTACGTTGTAACATAATGGATACAAGACGTGGATTATCATTTCTAATGCGTAACAAGCTACTTGATGAAAGCCAACAACAAGAAACATTGCAAATTTTACGTGATATAGATTCAATTGAAAATCATACCCTATACTTATTTGATAAATTAAACTTTATCATAGATGCAACAGTTGGTTTTGTAAATATTAATCAAAATAAAATTACTAAAATCTTTTCTGTTGTATCAGTAGCATTAATGCCACCAACACTAGTAGCAAGCATTTATGGTATGAATTTTCAGCTACCCGAATTTAGCTGGGGAACGTGGGGATATGTATTTGTATTATTTTACATGTTCTTATCCGCTTTATTACCGATGCTATTTTTCAAACGTAAAGGCTGGTTACAATAATGAATTTTGATGTAATTACTATTTTTACACAAATGTTTGAATCCATTAGTGAATATGGAGTTAGCTCACGTGCATTAAAACAAAATTTATGGCAATTAAATTTACATAATCCACGAGATTTCACACACGATAAATACCAAAGAATAGACGATAGACCATATGGCGGAGGTGCAGGCATGGTAATGATGCCTCAACCGCTTTATGAAACATTATCACATATTCAACAATCATCATATTATGTACAAAAACCCAAGGCAAAGAACTTAACCGTAATGTTAAGCCCTGATGGTAAAACATTTAATCATAATATTGCTAAAGATTGGCTTAAAAACTATGACAACATCACATTAATTTGCGGAAGATATGAAGGAATTGACCAAAGATTTATTGATAAATATGTTGATGAAAGCATTAGTATAGGCGATATAGTTTTAAGCGGTGGCGAGCTAGCTGCAATGATAATTATTGATAGCATAGTAAGACTTATTCCCGATGCATTGGGCAATGCCGAATCTGCTCAACAAGATAGCTTTGAAAATAATTTACTAGACTATCCACACTATACAAAACCTGAAATATGGCAAGATATGCCAGTTCCTGAAGTTTTGATGAGCGGACATCACGCAAAAATTAATCAATGGCGTAAAGAGCAATCTATACAAAAAACTAAGAAAAAAAGACCTGATTTGCTTGATAAAGTGTAGTATTGAAAGAGAATTTATTTTGGTATCAAAACACAATATATAAATATATTTTTAAAATAATAAAATGGAGATAATATGCTAATAGCCAATCCAATCTACGATAGTGCCTTTAAATTCTTAATGAAAAGTAAAGATATGGCTAAGCATTTTCTTAGCGTTTTACTGGATAGAGAAATTGAAATTGAGAGCTTTGATGCTACTGAAGATACATTTATAAATACATCAAATATCACTGGATTTTCTACGCAAAGAATGGATTTTTCAGCCACCATTACAGAACCAAATGGCAAAAAAAGAAAAGTTCTTATTGAGTTACAAAAATCACATACAGATACTGATATTAGTAGATTTAGAAGATATTTAGCTAGTGCTTACTATGATAAAGATAATGTGATTAAAAATAATGAGCATAAAGAAATTATCTCCATTTACATTCTTGGATTTAGCTTAAAAACTCCTGTTGCTGTAGTAAGAACTAGTACGCAACTAATTGATGCTACAACAGGCGAGCAATTAAATGCTAACACTGATGATGAAACATTTATCCGTAAATTACATCATGAAAGCATTTTTATTGATACAAGTAAATTAGATAAAAAATTAAATACTCGGATTGATAAACTTTTATCTATCTTCAATCAAAAATATACAGATAAAAACTTGAATAATTTTACTTTATCCATTCCTGTTGAAAAAATGGATAGTGAAGATGTTGCATTAGTTTTACCTTTAGCCGAACATCTGAATAAAGCCTTAATGGACGAACCAACAAGAAGCCACTTAATGGCTCAAGAAGAATTTAATCTTGCTTTAGAGAGAAATATTCAAAAGGAAAAAATGGAAGCTGTTGCAGAAGCAGTAAAAAAAGCTGAGGAAGATGCAAAACAAAAAGAAAAGTTAGAAATGGCAAAAGCCTTACAAGTAGAAGGCATGCCAATTGAAATGATTATGAGAATTACTAAGTTGAGTAGGGAAGAGATAGAGAGTTAAATTTACCCCTCAACTATACCTATTAATCGACAAATCATGTGCTTGTATTTCAGGAGATTTGCCTAAAATTAAATCACTAAGCAATCTACCGCTACCGCATGCCATTGTCCAACCTAATGTTCCATGACCTGTACTTAACCACAAATTATTAATTTGCGTGTTTCCTACTATTGGTGTTCCATCTGGTGTTGCAGGTCTTAAACCAGTCCAACCGCCTTTGCTCTCAACATAAGCTTTAGGGAATAAATCCTGTAACACAAAATTTAATGTATCAACTTTGTTAGCATCTAAATGCTTATCAAATCCCGAAATATGAGCCATTCCACCAACTCGAATACGTTTATTCAAGCGAGTAAGAGCAATTTTATAAGTTTCATCTAAAATTGTAGATTGTGGTGCCATGCTTTCATCACTAATATCAGCAGTGATAGAGTAACCCTTAACAGGATAAACAGGCAAATTAACCAATCCATCTAGTAATGTTCGAGAGTAGCTACCTAATGCAACAACTATATTATCCCCTAACATCTCTTGTCCATTTACACTAACACCATAAACTTGCTTTCTACCATTTTGATACTTAACTAGCAATTTTTCTACATTAGAATTAAAGATAAATTCAGCACCTAAGCTTTTAGCTTTTTCTACAATCGAATTTGTAAACATAAAGCAGTCGCCTGTTTCATCTTGAGGCAAATGCAAACCGCCCACAATTTTATGCTGTACATGTGCTAATGCTGGCTCTGCTTGTGTAACTTCTTTACCAATTAACATATTATGAGGAACATTATTTGCTTCAAGTACTGGTATATCTTTATCCAAAATTGCTTGTAGTTGCTTTTCTGTTCTGAATAATTGCAATGTACCTAAACTATTACCATCATAAATAATATTCTCTTCATTTCTCAAACTAGCTAAACATGATTTGCTGTATTCAGCTAGCCTTAACATTCTTTCTTTATTAATCGCATACTTTGATTTTCTACAATTGCTTAAAAAGCGAATAATCCACTCAAGCTGAAATAAGCTACCATCTGGCTTAACTGCTAATGGCGGGTGAGATTGTAATAACCACTGAACTGCTTTTAATGGAACACCAGGGGCTGCCCATGGCGATGCATAACCATACGAAATTTGACCAGCATTTGCAAAGCTTGTTTCCAATGCAACATTTGCTTGCCTTTCCAGTACTATTACTTTTTCTCCGCTTTTTGCTAAGTAGTAAGCCAATGTTGAACCAATTACACCAGCACCTAAAATAATAACACTCATGATATGCTCCTTGAATTTTAAGCTTTTTTCAGTATTTAGTATTTACTTTTTATGACGGTTTAGCAATCACAACCATATCCCCACAAACTTGCATTAATGTAGATGAAGGATTTTGTACTTCTGGCTGTGATGCTGTGTTATGCTCAATATTATTCAAATTATTGTTTATATTAATGTTGCTAAATTGCAAACCCAATAAACCATTTGCACCTTGCTGTTTACCTGCTTCAATAATGCTTTTCACTGTAGCATCAAGTTGAGCACCATAATTTTTTATGTCAGTAAAGCTAAAAATTCTGCAATAGTAACCAAGGTTTTTTTCAACATTTCCTTGTGTACTAACAGGTAATGTACTTACCATAAATGAAGGCTCATCAAGCTCATTTGGTTTGTTTACTTTGCTACACGCTATTAATGTAAATGAAAATAAAGATAATGCAAATATATTTAATAATCTTGAATAATCTAATCTTTTAGCTTTATTATCTATTTTAACTATATTACTTATTTTACTTAAAGTTTGTCTATAATAATTTAAATTTTTTATATGCTTCATTATTTATTTGTCTCATATTTTATTTGCTACTATTTTGAAGTACAA
>JBJOQB010000050.1:0-10047 GCA_046050125.1 Pseudomonadota bacterium | reverse complement strand
TTAGATTTATTTTATTTCTATTAATATTTTCATTTTAGTAAAAAATTTATTTAGTGCATTAAATAATAGATAAAATAATAAAATTAGTGCATAATTACAAATATTTTCTGTAATTCCTTTTACATTATGAGCGACATAAAAAAAAGCAGTATGCTAGCCCTTACAATAGCATGTATTGGTGTTGTGTTTGGTGATATTGGTACATCTCCATTATATGCATTAAAGGAAAGTTTTTCCGCTTCTCATGGTATACCGTTATCTAATGATGCTGTTCTTGGCATTATTAGTATGTTGTTTTGGTCAATGATAATTGTTGTATCTCTCAAGTATGTATATTTTGTATTACGAGCAGATAACAACGGAGAAGGTGGAATTTTAGCATTAATGGCATTAGCACTACGCCATGATAAACAACAAAAAGATAAAAACTATAACATACGCTGGATTTTTCTGTGTGGGATATTTGGGGCATGTATGTTTTATGGCGATGCAATTGTAACACCTGCCATATCTGTTTTATCGGCAGTTGAGGGTCTTGAAATTGCTGCTCCATCCCTAAGTCAATATGTTTTAGAAATAACGGTTGTTATATTAGTATTTTTATTTTCTATTCAAAAATATGGTACCCACATTATGGGTAAGCTATTTGGACCTACAACTTTAGTATGGTTTTTAACATTAGCATTTTTGGGTATATATCATATTAGCTACTACCCATATATATTAAATGCAATTAACCCATTCTATGCAATTAACTTTTTTATTCAACATACCCATCAAGGATTTATTGTTCTTGGTTCGGTGTTTTTAGTATTAACAGGTGCTGAAGCTCTTTATGCTGATATGGGGCATTTTGGTATAAAACCAATTCGTAGAGCTTGGTTTGCAGTAGTTATGCCATCATTAATGTTAAATTACTTTGGTCAAGGTGCTTTATTAATTAATAACCCACAAGCTGTAGTTAATCCATTTTTTATAATGGTTCCACAGATTTTACAAATTCCTGTAGTATTGCTAGCAACTTTTGCAACATGTATCGCTTCGCAAGCTGTAATATCAGGGGCTTTTTCCCTAACATCGCAAGCAATGCAATTGGGTTATTTGCCACGTATGACAATGCGTTATACCTCAAGTAAAGAAATTGGACAAATTTACATCCCTGCAATTAATTGGTTTTTATTAATTTTAGTACTAATTTTGGTATTTGTATTCAAAAAATCAGAAGATTTAGCGGCAGCGTATGGAATTGCAGTTACAACCACAATGGTAATTACTACAATGTTAGCGGCTGTAGTAATGCAAAAAGTTTGGAAATGGAATAAAATTTATGTAAGAATGATAACATCTTTATTTATCATAATTGATTTAGCATTTTTTACTGCTAATGCAATGAAAATTGCTGATGGTGGTTGGTTTCCATTATTATTTGGTTTAATAGTTAGTTTTATCATGCTTACATGGTATAAAGGAAAGTTTTTATTAAAACAAAGTGGGATACAACAAGGATTAAATCTAAAAGACTTTTTAGAAATGCTAATGTTAAGCCCCCCACATCGTGTTGATGGCATAGCTGTGTTTTTATGTTCTGAAATGGATTGCGTTCCTGCAGCTTTACTACATAATTTAAAACATAATCGTATACTACACCAAAATACCTTATTTGTGCATTTAGAAACATTAGATATACCAAAAGTAGCTGATGAAGATAGATATGATTTAGTAAATTTAAATAATGGTTTGTATACTATCCATGCTAAGTATGGTTTTATGGAAACCCCCGACTTAATGAAGTTGTTAAAGCAAGCAGAACAAAACTTAGATTTTAGCTTTGAAATTATGGATACATCATTCTTCTTAGCTAGAGAATCTGTTGTTCCTTCTAACATACCAGGTATGTCAATATGGAGAGAACATATTTTTGCATGGATGCATAGAAATGCTACAAAACCATCTGATTTTTTTCATATACCAGCTAATAGGGTTGTTGAATTAGGTACAAAAGTAGAGATTTAGTAAAATAGAATATATTGATATTTATATTGGACAAACATGTATAATTCTAGTTTAAATGCGGGCTATTTTAATAATGATGAGATTAAGTACTGTACAAAATGTGCTTCAAATGTAGAGTACGAGTTGCCACCAGATGGCGATAATCATAAAAGATATGTATGTACTAAATGTAAGCACGTTCATTATCAAAATCCAAAAGTAGTTATTGGCACAATTAGTATTCATGATAATAAAATTTTATTATGCAAAAGAGGAATTGAGCCACGCTATGGCTATTGGACGCTTCCAGCTGGATTTATGGAAAATGGCGAAACTACATTCAATGGAGCTTGGCGAGAAACATTTGAGGAGGCAACTGCAAAAGTTGATATACAAAAATTATTTGCAGTGATAAACATACCAAAAATTGGTCAAGTACATATGTTTTATTTAGCTGAATTTGATGGAGTTTACAGCTCTGGAACGGAAAGCTTAGATACAGCTTTATTTGATTTAAATAATATTCCTTGGGATAATTTGGCTTTTCCAAGCGTAGAATCAGCATTGAAAAGTTATATTGAATATGTCTCAATAATAAATGATAAAAATTATATCAATTTACCCTATCATCACACTGTTATACCACATGATTAAATAGACATTAAGTATGAATGATAAGCAGTATAAAAAATATTTAGATGATTTATATAACAGTGGTAAGCAAAGAAATATCCCAAATATCTCGCCACAAAATGCACAATTTATATTAGATATAATAAATCAAAGAAATGTAAAAACTATGCTAGAAGTTGGCTGTGCAAATGGCTACTCTGGCTTACATTGGGCATTTTATCTTAAAAGGAAACATGGTAAAGATGGAATGCTACACATAATTGATGTATCTGAACCTATGTTTAAAGAAGCTATGACGCATCTATCAACGTGTAAACTACATTTAAACGTATGTGGATATTTGGGCGATGGTTTAAAGATTTTACCTATGTTTGCACATAATTTATTTGATGCTATTTTTATTGATGCACAAAAAAAACATACTAAATCATTTTTTGAATTATGCCTACCATTATTAAAACCAAATGGAATTATTATAATTGATGATGTAATAAAATTTGCAGATAAAATGGAGGGTTTAATTGAATACTTTAATCAAAATAATTTAGATTATAAGATTGTAAAAACAGATGAAGATGACGGTATCCTCATATTTGAAAAAATTAATTATTGATAAATAAAATATGCAAGAATATGTGATTATATATACAGATGGAGCATGCAAAGGTAACCCAGGTAATGGTGGTTGGGGGGCTGTACTGTTATATAAACAACATGAAAAGCAATTATATGGTGGCGAACAAAATACTACAAACAATCGCATGGAATTACTAGCTGTAATTAAAGCATTACAATCCTTAAATCGTTCTTGTTTAGTTAAAATATATACTGATTCTAAGTATGTTCAAAATGGCATGTTGTCATGGCTAGAGAATTGGAAAAAAAACAATTGGAAAAATAGCCAAAAACAAGAAGTAAAAAATGTTGATTTGTGGAAATTATTGGATAGCGAATCTAAACGACATACCATAGAATGGCTATGGGTTAAAGGTCATGCTGGGGATAAATATAATGAAATTGCTGATGAATTAGCAAATAAGGGTGTGGGAGAAGTCATCTAGGATAGCCTATCTTAGATAAAACTAAGAATATATAAAATAACTTATATAAGCTTAGTTTCAATAATCAAATAATCATTTTAAATGTAATTAATTCCCAAACCTACGTTGTATATAATTTTCTACGATTACTTGGAATTGCTCAGCAATATTCTCACCTTTGAGTGTCATTTGCTTGCTACCATCAATAAACACAGGTGCAGAAGGTGTTTCTCCAGTTCCAGGTAATGATATGCCAATATCAGCATGTTTTGATTCCCCTGGCCCATTAACAATACAACCCATAACAGCAATTTTTAAATTTTCTACGCCTTGATATGTTTGTTTCCAAATCGGCATATTTTTTCTTAAATATGTGTCAATATTACTTGCTAATGTTTGAAAGTAAGTGCTAGTAGTTCTACCACAACCAGGGCAAGCGGTTACTGATGGTACAAAGTTACGCATACCTAATGCTTGTAATATTTCTTGCGATACTATTACTTCTTGAGTTCTAGCTTCATTTGGTTGCGGAGTAAGCGAAACTCTGATTGTATTTCCAATTCCTTGATTTAATAATATGCCCAAAGCAACGCTAGAACTTGCAATTCCTTTAATTCCCATGCCTGCTTCAGTCAATCCAAGATGAAGAGCGTACTTACACATTTTATCTAATCTTTGGTATACATCAACTAGTGTGCTAACTTGTGATACTTTACATGATAATATGATATTTTCAGGAGCTAATCCAATTTCCTCCGCAAATCTTGCACTATCCAAAGCTGATTGAATTAGTGCTTGTTTAACTATTTCATCATTATCTGCTGGATTTTGTTTTAATTGATTTTCGTCCATAAGCTTTGCAAGTAAATCTTGGTCAAGGCTTCCCCAATTTACACCTATTCTTACTACTTTATTGTATTTAGCTGCAATTTCTATCATTTGGCTAAATTGCTTATCTTTCTTTTGACCATATCCAACATTACCTGGATTTATTCTATATTTTGATAAGCTTTCTGCACATTCTGGGTAATCTGATAATAATGTATGTCCGTTATAGTGAAAATCTCCAACCAATGGCACTAAAATACCCATTTTATCGAGTTGTTCACGAATATGTGGAACAGCCTTAGCTGCTTCTGGTGTATTTACTGTAATTCTTACTAATTCAGAGCCAGCCTGTGCTAACTCTTTAATTTGAATAGCGGTTGATACATAGTCTGAAGTATCAGTATTAGTCATAGATTGCACTCTTACAGGATTATCTCCACCTATGCCAACAATATTATTTTTCCAATTAACTAAAGCTATATACTTCTTATTATTCATATTTATAATCAATTTAAAATATTATTAGTATTATAAACTAAACTTAAAGTATTTTATGCAAATTTATTGTAAAATATCACTTTATAATTTAGTAAAAGTATTTTATAACATGAGGTTTAAAGATTATTGGCAGTTAACAAAACCACGTGTAACACAACTTGCTGTATTTTGTGCAGTAATTGGTATGTTATTGGTTGACGAAACACTACCACCAATTTCGTTAATTATCCTTGCTTCTGCTGGGATATGGCTTTTGGCTGGCTCTGCATTTGCATGTAATTGCTTATTTGAAGCGGCTTTAGATGCAAAAATGTCAAGAACTTCATGGAGAGCTTCTGCAAAACAAACTCTAAGCACTAAACAAATTAGTATATTTGCATTATGTATTGGTTTGTTAGGAGCATATATTTTATATGTATATGTAAATCCATTAACTATGTGGCTAACATTAGCTACATTTTTTGGTTATGCGATAATTTATACTTTGATTTTAAAGCCAATTACTCCGCAAAATATTGTAATTGGTGGTTTATCAGGGGCAATGCCTCCTGCACTAGGCTGGGCAGCAATTGACAACACATTAGCTCCTGAAGCTTGGCTTATGGTATTAATAATTTTTTGCTGGACTCCTCCGCATTTCTGGGCATTATCTCTGTACAGAACTGAAGATTATGTTAAATCAAACTTGCCTATGTTACCCGTAACACATGGTAGAAAATTTACATGTTTACATATAGTTTTATATACATATATATTAGCAGCAGCTAGCATATTACCTTATATTTATAAAATGTCAGGTTTAATATATTTAGCATTTGCGATTGTGCTTAATTTAATTTTTATTTATAAATCACATATTTTATATAAAAATTATAGCGATAACCTAGCAAAAAACATGTTTAAGTTTTCAATACTATACTTATCACTACTGTTTTTATCATTATTACTTGACCACTATATTAAGCTATATTAATTTACATAAAATATGAATGAGTACTTAGAAAAACGATTTAATGGAATTGATAAAATATATCATAAAGGTGCATTAAATCTTTTATGTGAAAAGCATATTTGTGTAATTGGAATTGGTGGAGTTGGTAGCTGGACAGTTGAATGTTTAGCACGTAGTGGGGTTGGTAACTTAACTCTAATTGACTTTGATAATGTTGGATTGAGCAATACAAATCGACAAATTCATGCATTAAGTGATAATTATGGCAAAAGTAAAATTGATGTCATGAAAGAACGTATATTAAAAATTAATCAGCATTGTAATGTTAATTTAGTTGAGGATTTTATCAGCCCAGATAATATAAGTTCAATTATGCAAAATCAAAAGTTTGATTACATTATAGATGCAACAGATGATATAAAAGCAAAAACCTGTATTTTATTATATGGATTGAAAAATAAAATACCATTTGTGATATGTGGAAGTGCTGGCGGTAAAAAAGATGCTAGCTTAATTAAATGGGATAAGCTTTCAAATGTACAACACGACCCACTACTAGCAAAATTAAGATATATTTTACGTAAACAGCATGGGTTTAAAGAAAAAATAAATATTAATTGCCTTTACTCATCAGAACCAAAACAAAATAAAAAATCAACTATTCAAAATTTAAATAATACAGATAATAATTCTATACAAACTAATTCATGTGGCGGTCTATCTTGTGATGGATATGGCTCACTTGTTGGAATAACTGCTACTATGGGTTTTATGTTGGGGCAGTATGTATTAAATAAAATTTGTGTTGAATAATAGTATATTTTTGTTTCCTTCTAAATTACATTTATCAATTGTATTAGTTTTATAATAGTAATATAATCTCTAGCGATTATTATTTGTTATTTTATAGCATATCTTAATTGTTTAACATAATATTAATTTATAACTTAATAAAAATTATAAAAAGGAGGCTAGGTTTATGCTTAGTACAACACAAAATAAAAATTCTACATTTCAATCTAGTAGAAATAGCACAATTTTAAGTTCTCTTAACATAGTTGATAGATTCAAAACATCAAGGGCTAAAGCAAAATATCCAAATACATTCCAAAACTTATCTAAACCAAATAATATAAATAAAGATACACAAATAGTATTTGTTTTTGATATTGATGACACCTTGGTTAAAACAATGCAGTTAATCTTTAATTGCTTTAAAGATGCAACCAAAAATTTAACTAAGCAAAGGCAAAGTGAATTAGTTGGTAAAAATTTACAAGAATTCACTGATAAGTTTTTAGATAAAGATTTTGCTAAAGGTAAAATTGATATCATGACAACTAAAATTGAAGAACAACTGAAGGATAAAGAAAAATTAGCCAGTTCTCCAAGAGCAGATTATGATTCAAAATATAAAGATGTTGATATCATTAGTAATGCAATTTCTACATTAGAATTACTCAAAAAAATTAAGCAAGAAACGGGTTTAAATATTAAAACGGTTTTATTTAGTAATAATTATATGGATAATTTGGAATCATCCCCTAATTGTCAAATATTATTTAAACACGCTGATGCAGTTTTTGCATCGGATAGAGAATGGTACAAAGATGGCGATATCACTAAATCTAGACCAATACGTAAAGGTAAGCCCGAAACACCTGCATTGATATATGGGTTAGATAAAAATAATATATCTGTAGAATCAGGTAAATCAATTTTCTTTGGAATTGGCGACAGAAAAACTGATATTACAGTATTTGATAATTTACGCAAAGAAAAACAATCTCATATTGGAAGTTGCTTTTACTTAGATACACATAGTAGGGCAAGAGAAGAAGCCAAACATGACAGCATAGCTGTTGATGTTGGAAATAATCATAAAGATGTACAAGAATGGATTAAATTAGCCACTTCAATGATTAAGCAGCATATTGATAATCAAAGCTCAAAAATTAATTCACAAAAAGTTGCCTAGCATTCTTAATATATACCAAGTTATATAGCCAAGTTAAATTTAACTAATTAGCTATAGATTGTTTTAAAAAGAGCTTTTGGGTTATAATGCAAGTATCTACAAGTACGAGCCTAAAGCCCAGAGCCTAAATGTCAGAAAACAAGCAAAACAACCAAGCATATAATCAAAAAAACATACGTAATTTTTCAATAATTGCCCATATTGACCATGGAAAGTCCACTTTAGCGGATAGATTAATCCAGTACTGTGGGGGATTATCTGAAAGAGAAATGGAATCTCAAGTTTTAGATTCAATGGATATTGAAAAAGAGCGTGGAATTACCATTAAAGCACAAACTGCAGCATTAACTTATAAATCTAAAGATGGGCAATTTTATCAAATTAACTTAATTGATACCCCAGGACATGTTGATTTTTCATATGAAGTTAGTCGTTCACTTAGTGCATGCGAAGGTGCTTTACTAGTAGTAGATGCAAGCCAAGGGGTGGAAGCACAAACAGTTGCAAATTGCTACACCGCAATTGATTTAGGTGTTGAGGTTGTACCTGTTTTAAACAAAATTGATTTACCACAAGCAGAACCAGAAAATGCAAAACAAGAAATTGAAGATGTAATTGGTATATCTGCGGAAGATGCAACTTTATGTTCAGCAAAAACTGGTTTAGGCATACAAGATGTTTTAGAAGATATTATTAGCAAAATGCCAGCACCTAAGGGTAGCAATGATGAAAATTTACAAGCGTTAATAATTGATTCATGGTTTGATAATTATGTTGGTGTAGTAATGTTGGTTCGTATCGTAAATGGCTGTTTAAAGCCAAAAGATAAAATATTACTCATGGCAACTGGCATGCAGTACAATGTGGAGCAAGTTGGAGTTTTTACACCAAAATCACAATCAAGAGATGTACTTAATACAGGCGAAGTTGGTTTTATTATTTCTGGTATTAAAGAGTTAGCAGCTGCAAAAGTTGGTGATACTATTACATTATCAAATAAACCAACTAAACAAGCATTAGCTGGATTTAAAGAAGTTAAACCACAGGTATTTGCAGGATTATACCCTGTTGAAGCAAATCAATACGAAGCATTAAGAGATTCATTAGAAAAATTAAAACTAAATGATGCTTCATTACAATTTGAACCAGAAGTCTCTCAAGCTTTAGGCTTTGGCTTCCGTTGTGGATTTTTAGGCTTATTGCATATGGAAATCGTTCAAGAAAGGCTTGAGCGAGAGTTTGATATGGATTTAATTACTACAGCACCATCAGTAGTATATGAACTAATTTTAAAAGATGGTGTTAAATTAATGGTAGAAAATCCATCAAAAATACCTGACCCAAGTAAAATTGAAGAGCTAAAAGAGCCTATTGTAAGAGTTCAGCTTTATATGCCACAAGATTACGTAGGTAGTGTTATAACATTATGTACAAACAAACGTGGTGTACAAGTTGATATGAGCTATCATGGCAGACAAGTTAAATTAACTTATGACATACCAATGGCTGAAATCGTGATGGATTTTTTCGATAGATTAAAGTCCGTATCTCGTGGTTATGCCTCAATGGATTATGAATTTAAAGAATATCAAACATCAGATATTGTTAAAGTTGATATTTTAATTAATGGCGATAAGGTTGATGCATTATCAGTGATGGTACATCGTAGTAATGCACAATTTAGAGGTAGAGAAGTTGCAAATAAAATGCGTGAAATCATTCCAAGACAAATGTTTGATGTTGCAATACAAGCAGCGATTGGTGCTACGATTATTGCACGTGAAAATGTCAAAGCTATGCGTAAGAATGTACTAGCAAAATGTTATGGTGGGGATATTTCTCGTAAGAAAAAATTATTAGAAAAACAAAAAGAAGGTAAGCGAAGAATGAAACAAGTGGGTTCAGTAGAAATACCACAAGAAGCATTTTTAGCTATTCTAAAAGTAGAAGATTAATAAATGATGTTTATAATTACTATAAAATGTGGTTATAAATATACATCTTTTAGATATAAGACATATAAAGTTGAAAATTATCTAGCATTTAGCAAAATTTAGCTTAATGCGAAGTATTAAAAAGTATTATATAATATTATTTGTATTAAATATACAACGGTTATGCACTGC